>NZ_JBEXKX010000013.1:0-52656 GCF_040609695.1 Amycolatopsis sp. NPDC004625 | reverse complement strand
GGGGGCGGCGGCCCCCCCGGCGCCGCCCCCCCCCCCCCCCGGGGCGCCGCCCCCCCCCCCCCCCCGCCCCGAGTGGTGGGGGGGGGGGGGGCCCCCCCCCCCCCCCCCCCCACGACCGTGGCAGGCTCAGCGGTCCGCGACCGCCGCTTCCGCGGCCTGCAGCCACTCACGCCACTGCGCGGCCTGCTCGTCGGCCTTCTTCGCCCGCCGCTCGTCCCCGGCAGCGCGCGCCTTCGCGGCCTGCGACTCGAACTGCTCCACCCGCTCCCGGAACTGCGCCGCCCGGGCCTGCGCCTCCGGGTCCGTCCGCCGCCAGCGCGAGTCCTCCGCCGACTTCACCGCGTCCTGGACCGCCTTCAGCCGCCCGTCCAGCTCGCGGATGCGCTCGCGCGGAACCTTGCCGATCTCGTCCCACTGCTCCTGGATCCGGCGCAACGCGCTCTTCGCCGCGTCGAGGTTGGCCGCCGCGTCGATCTTCTCCGCCTCGACCAGCAGCTCCTCCTTGCGGGCCGCGTTGGCGCCGAACTCCGCGTCGCGCTCGGAGAACACCGTCGACCGGCGGGCGAAGAACTTGTCCTGTGCCGCGCGGAAGCGCTGCCACAGCGCCTCGTCGCTGTCCTTCGGCGCCCGGCCCGCCGCCTTCCACTCCGTCATCAGGTCCTTGTACCGGCCCGCCGTCTCGCCCCAGTCCTCGGACTCGCTGATCGCCTCGGCCTCGGCGATCAGCTCTTCCTTGCGCTGCTTGGCCGAGGCGCGCTGCTTGTCCAGCTCGGCGAAGTGGGACCCGCGGCGCCGGTTGAACCCCTCACGGGCCTTCGAGAACCGCTTCCACAGCTCGTCGTCGGTCTTGCGGTCGACGCCCTTGACCGTCTTCCACTCGTCCAGGATCGTGCGCAGCCGGTCGCCCGCCGCCTTCCACTGGGTGGAGTCGGCCGCGATCTTCTCGGCCTCCTCCGCCAGGGCCTGCTTGCGGGTGATCGCCGCCGCGCGGGCCTCCTCACGCTCGGCCTTCGCGCTGGCCAGGGCCTTCTCGGCGTGCGCGATGACGTACTCCAGCCGCGCGGCGAGCGCGGCCAGGTCGCCGACCACGGCCGCCTCGGGCAGGCCGTCGCGGATCTGGGTGGCGCTCGACAGCGCGTGCTTCGGGTCGCCCGCGCCGGAGATCAGCCGGGTCTCCAGCAGCTCGACCTCGGTGCGCACGTCGTCGAAGCGGCGGGCGTAGTGCACCAGGCCCTCGTCGGGGCTGCCGGCCTGCCAGACGCCGACGGCACGCTCCCCTTCCGCGGTGATGACGTAGACCGTGCCCTCGTCGTCGATCCGGCCCCAGGTCGCGGGGGTGGGTTCGGCGGGCGGCACGGGCGGGGCGGCGTGCCCGGCGTGCAGCGCGTGCGGCACCGGGTGCGGGGCCGGGGTACCGGTGGAAGTGTTCTCCTGGGCCATCGCAGGCTCCTTATCGCCTGTACGCCCGCTCGCGCGGGCGCCCCGCCGTGGAGCGGGGCCGGGTAATGCGGTCGTCACGGGCCGTGCTCGGATGCTACGGCCCCACGCGGCATTCAAGCAGCTCAGCGCGCACCGTGGTACTGGATGAGCCACCCGAAGCTCGTGATCCTACTTCCGGTGGACGCTGCGTGTCGGCCCGCCGGTATCGTCGACCGCCGTGAACAGCCCAGTCGCGGTCGTCGGCCCGACGGCCACCGGCAAGACCGCGCTGGCCGTGGACCTCGCCCGAGAACTCGGCGGCGAGGTCGTCAACGCCGACGCGATGCAGCTCTACCGGGGCATGGACATCGGCACCGCCAAGGCCACCGCGGCCGAGCGCCGCGGCGTCCCGCACCACCTGCTCGACGTGCTGGACGTGACCGAGGCCGCGTCCGTCGCCGTCTACCAGCGCGAAGCGCGCGCCGAAATCGACCGGCTGCTCGCCGCGGGCAGGGTGCCGGTGCTGGCCGGCGGGTCCGGTCTCTACGTCCAGGCCGTGCTCGACGACCTGCGCTTCCCGGGCACCGACCCGGCGATCCGGGCCCGGCTGGACGCGGAGGCGGCGGAGCTCGGCACGGCCGCGTTGTACACCCGGCTGGGTGACCGCGATCCGGTGGCCGCGGCCGCCATCCTGCCGACCAACACCCGGCGGATCGTGCGCGCCCTCGAGGTCATCGAGATCACCGGCGAGCCGTTTTCGGCGAACCTGCCCGAACCGGGACCCGCGCGCTACGGCACGGTCCTGGTCGGCGTCGACCGCGAGCCCGCGGAGCTCGACGAGCGCGTCGACGAGCGCGTCCGGCGGATGTTCGCCGCCGGCCTCGTCGACGAAGTGCGCGAGCTGGAGAAGCAGGGCCTGCGCGAGGGGAAGACGGCGGCGCGGGCGCTCGGCTACCAGCAGGTGCTCGCCGAACTCGACGGTGAGGGCGACTTCGAGGCGGCCGCCGCGGCGACCGCGCAGGCGACGCGGCGCTTCGTCCGGCGGCAACGCTCCTGGTTCCGGCGCGACCAGCGGATCCACTGGTTCGACGGCGCCGATCCGGGGCTGGCCGCGCGCGTCCTGGATACCCTCGGCGGGTAATCTTGCCCCCATGGGCGGAATCGAGTTCCTCAAGGGGCACGGCACGCAGAACGACTTCGTGCTGCTCCCCGATCCGGCGGGCCGCCTCGAGCTGACCGGGGCGAGGGTCGCCGCGCTGTGCGACCGCCGCCGCGGCCTCGGGGCCGACGGCGTGCTGCGCGTCGTGCGCGCCGCCGCCCTCGACGAGCCGTCCGCCGGCGAGTGGTTCATGGACTACCGCAACGCCGACGGCTCGATCGCGGAGATGTGCGGCAACGGCGTGCGCGTGTTCGCCCGGTACCTGGTCGACGCGGGCCTGGCCGCCGAGGGCGAGTTCGCCGTCGGCACCCGGGCGGGCGACCGCCCGGTGGTGGTGCACCCGGACCGCACGGTGACCGTCCACATGGGACCGGCCACGATCACCGGCACGTCGGTCACGGTGGTGGCCGGCCGGCCGTTCTCCGGCGTGGCGGTCGACGTCGGCAACCCGCACCTGGTGTCCCTGCTCGACGACGACGTCGCCGAGCTCGACCTGCGCGACCAGCCCGACTTCGACCACGACGTCTTCCCGCACGGGGTGAACCTCGAGTTCGTCAACCGCCTCGGCGCGGGCGCGCTGCGGATGCGCGTGCACGAACGCGGCGTGGGGGAGACGCGGGCGTGCGGCACCGGCACGGTCGCCGCGGTGGCGGCGGCCTTCCACCTGGCGGGCACGGACACCGGCGCGTCCACGGTGGACATCCCGGGCGGCCGGGTCGAGGTGACGGTCTCCCGCGGCGCGTCGACGCTGTCGGGCCCGGCGGAGATCGTGGCGCGCGGCGAACTCGACGAAGCCTGGTGGGCCGCCGCCGGGTCATGACCCGGTCAGCCAGGCCGCCAGCGCGGCGGCGATCGGCTGCCCCGTGCCCTGCTCGAAGTAGGTGAACCCCGGCGACGGGTTCACCTCGAAGCACACGACCCGGCCGTCGGGCACCAGCTTCAGGTCGATCCCGGCGAACGGCAGCCGGAGTGCCGCGGCGAGCCCGACGCACCGGTCCGCGACCTCCGGGTCGAGGTCGTGGGCGCGCAGCGTGGCCGTCGTCCCGCCTCGGTGTGCGTAGCGGTAGTCGACGGCCGACGTCGTGATCTCGGTCGCGAAGACCCGGTCGCCGACGACGTGCACGCGGACGTCGGGGCCGTCGAGGTGCTCCTGGAACTGGACCGGGCACCAGCGCAGCCGCGCCAGCCTCGCCGCGTCCGCGACCGGGTCGAACGCGGTGACGATCGACCGGACGCCGCTGATCGACTTGTACACCAGCGGGCCGTGCTCCCCGGCGAACGCCAGCACCTCCGCCGGATCGCTGGACACCAGCGTCGACGGCGTCCCGAAGCCGTGCCGGGTGATCAGCTGCGCCTGGTACGGCTTGGAGACGTTGGAGCCCATCGCGAGCAGCCGGTTCGCGACCCGGCACTGCCCCGAACTGCCGGTCAGCTCGGTGAAGGCGGTCAGCGCGTCGCAGAACCGCCGGGCGTGGGCCAGCTCCGCCGGCTCGAGGCCGGGGAAGAGCTCGGGCTCGACCGGCCGCACGTACACGCCGGTGACCCGGGCGAGCTCGACCGTCCGGTCGCCGGTGCGGAGCACGCCGCCGACGTCGGCCCCCGGGTCCAGCCGGAGGTCGATCGTGTCGCGGACCGCGGCGCGGGAGTCGACGAGGACGACGTCGGCGGCGCGGGCCCGCAGCTCGTCGGCGACCCGGTGGACCGGGGGCTCGTCGGGGAGCCCCCACAGCAGCACCGTCATGGTGTCTCCAGAGCGTGCAGCAGCCGGTCGACCAGCAGGTCGCCGCCGGGGCGGAGGGCGGGCACCGCGGTGAGGCCGGCGAACCACCAGTCGTCGTCGCCGACCAGGAAGTCGACGCCGAGCAACGCCGTTTCGGCGCCGAGCAGCTTCGTCAGCCGGCGCACCCCGGTCGCCGTGACCGGCGGCACGTCCGGGTCGAGCACCTCCTGGTCGAGGCAGATCACCTGCCGCGGCCGGACCGGCCCCGCCGCGGCCACCCGGGCGCCGGCGAGCGCGGCGTCCCCGGGCGGCCACGGCGTGCCGGTGCCCAGCCGGATCGGGGCGCAGCGCAGGCCGGCGGCGTGCGCGGCCGCCCACGCCCGCACCGGGTCCGGCGCCGGACCGGCCAGGCACTGCGGGGTCGGCGTGTTGCGCACCGGGCAGCGCAGGCCCGCCAGCCAGCTGAGCGTGTACGCGAACAGCTCCGCCGAGGCGTAGTCACGCTCGGCGGGGTCGGCCCGGTACCAGGCGAGCGCGGGCGGCTCGCGGACGCGGTTCAGCACCCCGGTCAGGGCCTCGCCGTCGAGCACGACGCCGTTCGCGAGCTCGATGGTGGTGCCGACGTCGCCCGCCGGGCCGATCCGGTGGTCGTGCCGGCGGGCGAACGACAGGTGTTCGGTCGTCACCGCGACGCACGCCCGCCCGGCCCGGGTGGCCCGGCGGGCGAACCACTGACTGTCGGTGTCGTCGAGCGAACAGAGGACGAGCAGCACGGTGGCGCCTCCTGGGTCGTCACGCCGGCGGCGCGTCGAATTCCGTCTTCGCGGCGACGGCGTCGGCGACCTGCTGCTCCAGCTCCGCCCGCAGCTGCCGGGTCTCGGCGTCGGTCAGCGGCTCCTGGCCGGTGAGCGGCGTGACGAGGTCGGGACGCAGTTCCGGGCCGACGAACCCGCCGAGCCGGCTCAGCTGCTCCTCGACCGCGCGCAGCCGCTCTTCCAGGCCCTGCCCGGGGCCGAGCGGGCCGGGGTCCGGACCCGGGCCGGGGCCGTGCTCCCGGTCCTTGAAGATGTCCCGGATGTCCTTCATCCGCTTGTCGAGCACGAACTCCTTCTGGAGCTCCTTGCGCAGCTCCTTTTCCTTGATGAAGTCCTTCCGGCCGTCCTTGATGTCCTTGATGATCGACTTCCCGATGCAGAGGGAGACGTTCAGCTCGGACAGCACCGCGCTGATCGGGTTGGCGACCGTGCTGGCCCCGGCGCCCGCGAAGAGCAGGCCGACGACGTACCCGGCGGAGTCGACGATCACCGAGCCGGAGTCGCCGTGGTCGGAGAAGATCGCGTTGTGCGCGGTGTCGGCGGCGATGCTGACCTGGTTGGCCAGGGTGTGCACGCCGAGCCCGTCGCCGTAGTCGACGTTGACCGTGGCGGCGATCCCGTCGACGGTGCCGTAGGACAGGCCGGTCGTGCGGCCGCGCTTGCGGACCGCCATGCCCAGCGTGGCCGCCTTGCTGCCCCGGACGTCGCCGATTTCGGCGACCGTGCACGAAGTGGCCTTGCCGGCGTCGATGGAGACGACCGCGCCGTCGACGTTGCCCGACAGCGTGGCGCGCAGGATCGCGCCGAACTCGTCGCCGGGCACGACGCCGGTGTCGATCCGGCTCGGCTGCACCATCCGGTCCCCGGCGTGCCAGCCGGAATCGACCGCCGCCACGTGGAAGTTGGTCAGCGCGGCGTGCGCCCGGGTCGCGTTGTCGATCACGATCGCGCCGAGCGTGCCGGCGAAGATGTGGTTGTCGATCACGCGGCTCGGGCCCATGCTGATGCCGCCCTGGAGCGTGGCGTAGTGCGTGGTGTCCGCCTGCGCGGAAACGTCGAGTTCCAGGCTGGCGACGTGCAGTTCGTACCGGCGTTCCACGACGTCGGTGACGGCTCCTTCGATCTGTTCCGGAATGCGTTCTTCGTGCGGGATGTCGTCGGTTTTCCGGGCGACGTGCACCCGGATCGCGACCTGGTCGGTCCGTTCCCCGCCGACCTCCTTGTAGCCGACGTCGACGCCGGTCACGCCGGGCCGGCCGAGCAGTTCCCGTTCGACTCGTTCCTTGATGGCGACGAGCTCGTCCACTGTGGCCATGCTGCACCTCCGATCGATCGTCGCGCGACGATCGAAGGTAGAGACGCCCGGTGCACCCGCCCTGATACATTCACGGCCATGATTCTTTTGCAGCCGTGAATGAATTTCTTCCCGATTGTTTTCCCGGCGATACTACGACGGCTCGCCGACCTTTGCTTCGACGGAGAAATCCCCTTCGCCGGTGGTGACGCCGGCAATGGCACCCGCGGTGCGGACGTCCGGCTCGATCAGCGCGAACCCGGCCAGCACCTCGGCCGGGCCGGTCACCGTCAGCACGTCCACCGCCGAGCGCATCGACACCTTCGCGTCCGTCTTCGCCCGCCGCACCGCCGCGATCACCCGGCTCGCCAGCGGCAGCAGCTCCCGGTCACCGTCGCCGGTTTCCGGGACCGGCCACGCCGCCCGGTGCACCGACCCCGGCCGCCACCACGACCAGACCTCCTCGGTCGCGAACGGCAGGAAGGGCGCGAACAGCCGCAGCAACGCCGACAACGCCGTCACCAGCGCCGCCCGCGCGGACTGGGCCGCGTCGTCACCCCGGTCGCCGTAGGCCCGGCCCTTCACCAGTTCCACGTAGTCGTCGCAGAACGTCCAGAAGAACGTCTCGGTGACCTGCAGGGCCCGCGCGTAGTCCAGGTCCTCCAGCGCCGCGGTCGCCTGCTCGACGACGACGGCCAGCGCCGCCAGCAGCGCCCGGTCCAGCGGCTCGGTGGCGGTCGCGCCCGGCACCGGCACGCCGAGGCCGAGCACGAACCGGCTCGCGTTGAGCAGCTTCGTCGCCAGCCGGCGGCCGACCTTCATCTGAGCCTCGTCCACCGCCGTGTCGACGCCGGGCCGCGCGCTCGCCGCCCAGTAGCGCACCGCGTCCGAACCGTGCCGCTCCAGCATGTCCACCGGGGTCGTCGCGTTGCCCTTGGACTTCGACATCTTCTTGCGGTCGGGGTCGAGCACCCAGCCCGCGATCGACGTCGCCCGCCACGGCAGCACGCCGTGCTCCAGCTCCGCGCGCACCGCCGTCGAGAACAGCCAGGTGCGGATGATCTCGTGCGCCTGCGGCCGCAGGTCCATCGGGAAGATCCGGGCGAAGAGGTCGTCGTCGACGCTCCACCGGCCGACGATCTGCGGCGTCAGCGACGACGTCGCCCAGGTGTCCATCACGTCCGGGTCGGCCGTGAACCCGCCGGGCACACCGCGCTGGTCTTCGGTGTACCCGGGCGGGACGTCGCTGCTCGGGTCGACCGGCAGGGAGTCCGGCAGCAGCGGCGTGTCGTACCCGGGCTCGCCCTGGTCGTCGAGCCGGTACCACAGCGGGATCGGCACGCCGAAGAACCGCTGCCGGCTCACCAGCCAGTCGCCGGCGAGGTTCTCGACCCACGACGAGTAGCGCACCTTCATGTGCTTCGGCACCCAGTTCAGCTCTTCGCCGCGGGCGAGCATCTTCTCGCGGAACACCGGGTCGGTGCCGCCGTTGCGGAGGTACCACTGCCGGCTGGCGACGATTTCCAGTGGCTTGTCGCCCTTTTCGTAGAACTTCACCGCGTGTGTGATCGGCCGCGGCTCACCGCGCAGGGCACCGGCTTCGCGCAGCAGGCCGACGACGATCTCGCGTCCGCTGTGGACGGTCTTGCCCACCAGCGGCGCGTACGCCGCCGCGGGCACGCCGTGCGGCGCGTCGGGCAGGAACCGCCCGTCGCGGCCCAGCACCACCCGCGTCGCCAGGCGCAGCTCGCGCCACCACGTGACGTCGGTGGTGTCGCCGAAGGTGCACACCATCGCGATGCCGCGGCCCTTCTCCGGATCCGCCAGGTGGTGCGCCACCACGGGCACCTCGACGCCGAACACCGGCGTCCGCACGGTCTTCCCGAACAGCGGCCGGAACCGCTCGTCGTCCGGGTGCGCGACCAGGGCCACGCAGGCGGGCAGCAGCTCCGGCCGGGTCGTGGCGATCACCACGTCTTCGCCGTCCGGCCCGGTGAACGCCAGGTCGTGGAAGGCGCCGGGGCGTTCGCGGTCCTCCAGCTCGGCCTGGGCGACGGCGGTGCGGAAGCTGACGTCCCAGAGTGTCGGCGCTTCGGCCTGGTACGCCTCGCCGCGCTCCAGGTTGCGCAGGAACGCGCGCTGCGAGATCAGCCGCGAGTCGTGGCCGATCGTCTGGTAGGTCATCGTCCAGTCGACCGACAGCCCGAGCCGCCGCCACAGTTCTTCGAAGACCTTCTCGTCGGTCTCGGTCAGGGTTTCGCACAGCTCGACGAAGTTGCGCCGCGAGATCGAGACCACGTCCTTGCCCGGCTTCTCCGGGGCGCGGAAGTCCGGGTCGTAGGGCAGCGACGGGTCGCAGCGGACGCCGAAGTGGTTCTGCACCCGGCGTTCGGTCGGCAGGCCGTTGTCGTCCCACCCCATCGGGTAGAAGACCTCGCGACCGCGCATCCGCCGGAACCGCGCGAGGACGTCGGTGTGGGTGTAGGAGAAGACGTGCCCGATGTGCAGCGACCCGCTGACCGTCGGCGGGGGAGTGTCGATCGAATAGACCTCGTCCCGGGTCTTCGTCCGGTCGAAGCGGTAGGCACCGGTGGATTCCCATACGGGTACCCACTTGGCCTCCAGACCGTCGACACCGACCTTGTCCGGGACTCGCGGGCGTTCGTACGGGGTACTCATGAAGCAACTCTAGGCGGCGCCGGAACCGGTTTTCGCCTCGGTCGGCAGGTCGCGCATCTTCCGCAGCGGCGAGCAGACCACCCACAGCACCGAGGCGACCTCACCGGCGACCGCCACCCACATCGCGCCCCGCAGCCCCAGTCCTTCGCCGAGCGCGCCGCCCAGTAGGCCGCCCAGCGGCAGCGTGCCCCACACGACGAACCGAACGCTCGCGTTCATCCGGCCGAGCAGGCGGTCCGGGCAGATCGCCTGCCGGTAGGAGACCTGCGCGACGTTGTAGACGATGATCCCGAACCCGCCGGCGACGAGCCCCAGCCCGGCGAGACCGAGCCGCCAGTCCGGCCCGGCGAGCGGGATCAGCAGGTGGCCGGGCATGGTGACCAGCGGAACCAGCCAGATCGCCCGCGACTGGCCGAGCCGGCGGGTGACCGCGGCCGAGCAGAGCGCGCCGAGGATCCCGCCCGCGCCGCCGATCGCCAGCAGCACGCCGACCGCGGCGGGTGGCAGCCCGACGGTCCGGGTCAGGAACAGCACCTGCACGGCGGCGAACGCGCCACCGAAGAAGTTGGCGGTCGCCGTGGTGCCCACGATCGCCCGCAGCGGCTTGTCGGAGAAGACGAACCGCAGTCCCTCGGCGATCTGCGGCAGCAGCCGGGCGTGGCCGTCGCGCTCCGGCACCGGTTCCCGCGTCCGGATGCGGAGCAGGCACAGCGCCGACGTCAGGAAGCCGAGGCTGGTGACCAGTACCGTGCTCGCCGCGTTCACCAGCTGGACCAGCACGCCGGCGGCGCTCGGCCCGGCGATCTGCGCGGTCGACTGGACGGCCTGCAGCTTCGCGTTGCCTTCCATGAGGTGCTCCCGCCCGACGAGGGAGGGCAGGTACGACTGGTACGCGATGTCGAAGAACACCGTCGCGATGCCCACGAACAGCACCACGACCAGCAGCTGGGCGAGCGTGAGCACGCCGGCCCACCAGCTGACCGGCACGCTCAGCAGCAGGGCGAACCGGATGAAGTCGGCGGTGAGCATGACCCGGCGGCGGCGCAGCCGGTCCACCCAGACGCCGGCGGGCAGCCCGATCAGCAGGAACGCGAGCGTCTCGGCCGCGGTCAGCAGGCCCATTTCGAACGGCGTCGCGGCCAGCGTCACGGCGGCCAGCAGCGGGACGGCGGTGTTGCCGACGAACACCCCGAACTGGCTGGCCGTGTCGCCGGCGAAGAGCCGTCTGAAGTCGGCGTGGCGGAAGAGTGACCCCCTGTGCATGGTCCCCGAGTGTGGCGTGAGTGATTGGAAAGTGTCAATCACTGTTCGCTCTAAGCTGTCCGCCGTGCCACCCGAGAATCGACGTCCCGCCACCGAAGCCGAGGCTGCCGCGCTGGCTTCCGGAATACGGCTGCGCATCATCCGGTTGACCTTCTCGGAGGCGCTGACGAACAAGGAGCTCGCGCAGCGGCTCGGCCGCGACCCGGCGACGACCCTGCACCACGTGCGCAAACTCGTCGAGACCGGGTTCCTCGCCGCCCAGCCGCCGCGCCGCGGAGCCCGGGGCGCCAGAGAAATCCCGTATCTTTCGACGGGGCTTTCGTGGACACTCGACTCATGCGGTGACAACGGCTTGGACCAGGCGATGCTCGAGGCGTACCTCGCCGAGATCGCCGAGACCGGATTCGAGGGCGTGCACCAGACACGCCTGGTCGTCCAGGTGGCCCCCGAGGAGCGGGCGGAGCTGGAAACCCGGCTCAACGCCCTGCTCGAGGAGTTCCGCGCGCGTCCCCGCCGTCCCGGCGCCGAGCGCACCGCGATCTACCTCGCCACCTATCCCAGCACGTAATAGTTCGGTTCCCGCGCCGAGTCGTGGGAACATGGAGGCACGATGACAGAACTGACACACACCGGAGACCACGACGACGACCTGTACGACGGCGACCCGTCGACAGGCGAAATGGAGCTCGAAGACCGGGCGTCGCTGCGCCGGGTCCGGGGACTGTCCACGGAGCTGGACGACGTCACCGAGGTCGAGTACCGGCAACTGCGGCTGGAACGCGTCGTGCTGGTCGGCGTGTGGACCGAGGGCACGGCCCTGCAGTCCGAGGCGTCGCTGGCCGAGCTGGCGCGCCTGGCCGAGACGGCGGGCTCGGAGGTCCTCGAAGGACTCATCCAGCGGCGGACCAAGCCGGACCCGGCCACCTACATCGGCTCGGGCAAGGTGCGGGAGCTGCGGGACATCGTCGGGTCCACCGGCGCCGACACCGTGATCTGCGACGGCGAGCTCTCGCCGGGCCAGCTGCGGCAGCTCGAGGAGAAGGTCAAAGTCAAGGTCATCGACCGGACCGCGCTGATCCTCGACATCTTCGCCCAGCACGCCCGGTCCAAGGAGGGCAAGGCGCAGGTCGAGCTGGCCCAGCTGCAGTACCTGATCCCGCGCCTGCGCGGGTGGGGTGCGTCGCTGTCCCGGCAGGCCGGTGGCCGCGCCGGGGGCGCGAACGGCGGCGTGGGCCTGCGCGGTCCCGGTGAGACCAAGCTCGAGACCGACCGGCGGCGGATCAACAAGCGCGTGGCGAAGCTGCGCCGCGAGATCGCCGCGATGGACACCATCCGCGAGACCAAGCGCGGGCGGCGGCTGGCCAACGAGGTGCCCAGCGTGGCGATCGTCGGCTACACCAACGCCGGCAAGTCGAGCCTGCTCAACGCGCTGACCGGGGCCGGGGTGCTGGTGGAGGACGCGCTGTTCGCCACCCTCGACCCGACCACCCGGCGCGCGCAGACGCCGGACGGCCGCGGCTACACGCTGACCGACACCGTCGGGTTCGTGCGGCACCTGCCGCACCAGCTGGTGGACGCGTTCCGCTCGACGCTGGAGGAGGCCGCGGACGCGGACCTGCTCGTGCACGTGGTGGACGGGTCCGACCCGGCGCCCGAAGAGCAGGTCAGCGCGGTGCGCGAGGTGCTCGGCGAGATCACCCGCAAGCGCAAGGAGCCGCTGCCGCCGGAGCTGCTGGTGATCAACAAGACCGACGCGTCCGACGAGGTCAGCCTGGCCCGGCTGCGGCACGCGCTGGCCGGTTCGGTCCAGGTCTCGGCCCGGACCGGGGCGGGCATCGCGGAGCTCGTCGAGGTGATCGCCGAGCGCCTGCCGCGCCCGGAGGTCACGGTCGACGTGCTGGTGCCGTACGCGCGCGGCGAGCTGGTCGCGCGGGCCCACGCGGACGGCGAGGTCCTCGAAGAGCAGCACGCCGAGGAGGGCACGCGCCTGCTGGTGCGGGTCCGCCCGGACCTCGCGGCGGCGTTGCGCGAGTACGAGACCAACTCGACCGGGGCCTGAGACGTCTCCGTAGGGTGCGGCTGGAGAGGTCGCACACTACGGAGGTGGCTGGGTGCGCTGGGTCGTCGCTCTTGCGGCAGTGTCTCTGACCGTGTTCGGCGGGCCGGTGCCGGCTTCGGCGGCGCCGGCCCCCGAGTCCCTGTGCACGGTGAAGGACAGCCGCATCGGCGAGCTGTCGGGCCTGGCCTCCGACGGTGAGCGGCTGTACGCGATCAACGACGGCGGCAGCAAGGTCCAGGTGTTCGTGCTGGGCCGCGACTGCAAGGTGCAGCAGGTCCTGACCGACAAGACGGACCCGTTCGACGTCGAGGACCTGGCCCGCACCCCGGACGGCACGCTGTGGCTGTCCGACACGGGCGACAACAAGAAAGGCCGGCTGACGGTCGCCCTGCTGGAGCTGAGCCCGCAGGGCAAGCTCACCCTGCACCGGCTGACGTACCCGGACGGCCAGCACGACACCGAAGCGCTGATCATGGACAAGGCGGGCACGCCGTACCTGATCACCAAGGACATCCTGGGCGAGGCCCGGGTGTACCGCCCGTCGGGGCCGCTGGCGAGCCCGGGGCCGACCAACCTGGAGAAGGTCGGCACGGTCAAGATCCCGGAGACGGACACCCAGGGCGGCCCGGTGGGTTCGATCGGCTCGGTCCTGGTGACGGGCGGCGCCTCGTCGGCGGACGGCACAGTGGTGGCCCTGCGGACGTACACGGACGCGTACGTCTACGCGGCCCCGGACGGGGACGTGCCGGCGGCGTTGCGGCGCCGGCCGGTCCGCATCCCGTTGCCGGGGGAGAAGCAGGGCGAGGCGATCGCCTTCGACCCCGACGGGACGCTGCTCTCCGGCAGTGAAGGGGTGGGCCAGCCCCTCCGCGCGGTGCGGGGCGCGGCGGCGTTGGCCGCGCAGTCCGGCGCACCGGCGGAGGGAACGACCTCGAACGGCACGAGCGCGTCGTCCGGTTCGGCGGGGGACGGGGCCGGGCTCCCCATCCTGCCCGCGGCCGGGATCACGCTCGCGGTGGTCGGTCTCGGCTGGTTCGGCTTCGGCAAGCTGCGTCGCCGCACCCGCCGCTGACCCTCGGCTCCCCACGGCCGAAGATCATCCGATCCGGTGAAGCTCCCGGGCCGTGCGAAAGCCCGGGAGCGGTTCCTCAGAGGCGGCGCAGTACGGCCACGACCTTGCCGAGCACCGTGGCGTCGTCGCCGGGGATCGGCTCGTACGCCTCGTTGTGCGGCATCAGCCAGATGTGGCCGCCCTTGCGCTTGAACGTCTTGACCGTGGCTTCGCCGTCGATCATCGCCGCGACGATCTCGCCGTTGTCCGCGTCCGGCTGCTGCCGGACCACGACCCAGTCGCCGTCGGTGATGGCCGCGTCGACCATCGAGTCGCCGGTGACCTTCAGCAGGAACAGCTCGCCCTCGCCGACGATCTCCCGCGGCAGCGGGAAGACGTCCTCGATGGCCTGCTCGGCCAGCACCGGGCCACCGGCGGCGATCCGGCCGACCAGCGGCACGTACGCCGCCTTCGGCATGACCGGCTGCTGGTCCATCTCGATGCCCATGGGGTTGTCGTCGGTCGCCGAGAGCACCCCGACCGCGCGCGGGCGGTTCGCGTCGCGGCGCAGGTAGCCCTTGCGCTGCAGGGCACGCAGCTGGTGGGAGACCGACGACGTCGACGTCAGCCCGACCGCCTCACCGATCTCGCGCACGCTCGGCGGGTAGCCGAACCGGCTCACCCACGAGCGGATCACGTCGAGGACCTGCTGCTGGCGGACGGTGAGGGTCTCGTCCACGTCGTACACCTCGGGCATGGCGTGCACCTTGCCCGAGTCGCCGGGGGACCCGCTGGTCCTGCCCGCCTTGTTCTCCTTCGCCACTGCGTCGCCTCCCAGACGTTCGCTGCACGTATCTGCGCGCCGGCCGCCGCCCGCGGGGTGCGGGCACGCTCGCCGGCGGCATCTGCCCGGCAGATGCCCTGGTCACCGACGTTAGCCCCCGGGCACGACGATTTCAAACATCTGTTCGATCGACACGCCGTGTCCGCTCGATTTTGTCGGTGGCAGGTGGTAGACCTTCGCACGGGCGTTCGATAGAACGCCTGTTCGACCTTGATCCACGGGCCGCTCCCGGTCCGGGAATCGGGCGGACACCAGGGTTTCGAGGAGGTTCGGATGTCCATTCTGGCCGAACGCGGGCACGCCCGCCCGGCGACCCCGGTCCCGGCGCCGCTCCGTCCCGTGCGCGTACTGCGCGGGCGGCGCGGCGAGGTCCAGCGCCCGCCGACCCGCGCGAGGGTCGTCGCGGGCCGCCGCCCGGCCGGCTCACCCTGCGCGGCGCCCCGCCGGGTGGGCGTGCGGTGGCCGTGGCTGGCCGCCCTCGCGGTGGGCAGCTGCCTGGTGGTGACGGGCCTGGGCCTGTTCGGCGGCGGCGCGCAGAGCGCCCCGGTGCCCGAGCGGACCGCGACGGTGTCGGTCAAGCAGGGCGACACGCTCGCATCGCTGGCCGCACGGTTCGCACCGGAGAGCGAGCCGGGCGCGGTGGTCGCACGGATCAAGGAGCTCAACCGGCTGGACCGCGGTGTTCTCGTGCCGGGTCTGCCGCTGACGGTCCCGGCCGCCGACCCGGCACCGTGACGGCGGGCGGTTCCGCGGTCGCCAGGCAGGCCGGACCCGGGTTGCCGACGCTGCGCTGTGAAGGCGGGCGGTCTGTCGTGATGCTCGCGGCTTACCCGAGCCCCCGACCCCTACCCCCGTCCGGCTGAAGATCACCCGCTCCAGTGAATCCGCCACCGCGCCCAGCCGGGCCCCCGAACCCGCCTGAACCGCCCCCGGCCCACTGCTCCACCTGGGTGGCGGCCACCTCCGTCGTCCGGCTCCGCGCACCGGCGCGATCCCGTCACCGCGGCGAGGCGGCCTCGTTCTCACCCGGGCGTGGCCCGACACGCCCCGGCGGCTTGCGCACGCCCCCGCCGAGTTCTACTCTCCCCCGCTATATGTAGTAGTTACACCGCTGTAGTTGGTCCACAGGTTGGGGTAGACTGGGCAGCAGTTGTCCACAGCTGGTCGGCGTTTACCCACCGGATGTCCACAAAACGATCACCAGGTGCAGGGGTGCATGGTGGCCGCGGGACGTCGACCGGGGCGGCCGGCCGTGAGGGGAAGGTGATCGGCGGATGAGGTGCCCGTTCTGCCGGCATGCGGACTCCCGGGTCGTCGACTCCCGAGAGGTGGATGAAGGCCAGGCGATCCGCCGGCGGCGCTCGTGCGCGTCGTGCGGACGGCGGTTCACGACTTCGGAGACGATGGTGCTCGCCGTCGTCAAGCGGTCCGGGGTCACCGAACAGTTCAGCCGGGACAAGGTGGTGAGCGGCGTCCGCCGCGCCTGCCAGGGCAGGCCGGTCGACGACGACGCGCTGCAGCAGCTCGCGCAGCGCGTGGAGGAGTCGATCCGCTCCGCCGGGCTGGCGGAGATCCCGAGTCACGAGGTCGGCCTGGCCATCCTGGGCCCGCTGCGTGAGCTCGACGGGGTCGCCTACCTCCGGTTCGCCAGTGTCTACCGCTCCTTCTCGTCGGTCGAGGACTTCGAGAAGGAGATCGCCGATCTCCGTGAGGCCATGGCGGGTGCTGCTGCCCAGGAGGAGAGCGATCAGCGCGAAGACGGCGACTGAGCCGTCCCGCTGCGGGAGTGAGGGTTCAACCGATGACCGAAACCGTGGACACGGGAGCCGGCGCGGCCGCCGGCAAGAAGAGCAAGCCGTCCGGCGCGATCAGCGTGAAGCGCGTCTTCACCACCGAGGGGCAGCACCCGTACGACCAGGTCACCTGGGAGCAGCGGGACGTCGTCATGACGAACTGGCGTGACGGCTCGGTCAACTTCGAGCAGCGCGGCGTCGAGTTCCCCGATTTCTGGTCGGTCAACGCCACCAACATCGTCACCAGCAAGTACTTCCGCGGCGCCGTCGGCAGCCCGCAGCGCGAGCGCAGCCTCAAGCAGCTCATCGACCGGGTCGTGAAGACCTACGTCAAGGCCGCGCGCGACCACGGCTACTTCGCCGCGCCGCAGGACCTCGAGATCTTCGAGCACGAGCTCACCTGGATGCTGCTGCACCAGGTCTTCTCCTTCAACTCCCCGGTCTGGTTCAACGTCGGCACGCCGTCGAAGCAGCAGGTCAGCGCGTGCTTCATCCTCGCCGTCGACGACACGATGGAGTCGATCCTCAACTGGTACCGCGAGGAGGGCCTGATCTTCAAGGGCGGCTCCGGCGCCGGCCTCAACCTCTCCCGCATCCGCTCCTCGAAGGAGCTGCTCACCTCCGGCGGCACCGCCTCCGGCCCGGTTTCGTTCATGCGCGGCGCCGACGCGTCCGCGGGCACCATCAAGTCCGGCGGCGCCACCCGGCGCGCGGCGAAGATGGTCGTGCTCGACATCGACCACCCGGACATCGAGGAGTTCGTCCGGACGAAGGCCCGCGAAGAGGAGAAGATCAAGGTCCTCCGCGACGCCGGGTTCGACATGGACCTCTCCGGCGCGGACATCTCCTCCGTGCAGTACCAGAACGCGAACAACTCGGTCCGCGTGTCCGACGAGTTCATGCAGGCGGTCGAGAACGGCACCGACTTCGGCCTGCGCGCCCGGCTCACCGGCGAGGTCATCGACCGGACCGACGCGAAGAAGCTGTTCCGCGACGTCGCGCAGGCCGCGTGGGAGTGCGCCGACCCCGGCATCCAGTACGACGGCACGATCAACGACTGGCACACCTGCCCCGAGTCGGGCCGGATCACCGCGTCGAACCCGTGCAGCGAGTACATGCACCTCGACAACTCCAGCTGCAACCTGGCGTCGCTGAACCTGCTCAAGTTCGTCACGCCCGAGGGCACGTTCGACGCGCCGCTGTTCGCCCGCGCCGTCGAGTTCGTCATCACGGCGATGGACGTCTCGATCTGCTTCGCGGACTTCCCGACCGAGCCGATCGCCGACACCACGCGGAAGTTCCGCCAGCTCGGCATCGGGTACGCCAACCTCGGCGCCCTGCTGATGGCGCTGGGCCACGCGTACGACTCCGAAGGCGGCCGCGCGCTCGCGGCGGCGATCACGTCGCTGATGACGGGCGTTTCCTACCGGCGTTCGGCCGAGCTGGCCCGGGCGGTCGGCGCGTACGAGGGTTACGCCCGCAACGCCGAGGCGCACCAGCGCGTCATGCGCAAGCACGCGGCGGCGAACGAGCTGGTCCGCACCTACCACTCGAACGACGCCGCCGTCCGCGCGCTGGCGACCGAGGAGTGGAAGAAGGGCATCGACATCGGGACGAAGCACGGCTGGCGCAACGCGCAGGCGTCGGTGCTCGCCCCGACCGGCACCATCGGCTTCATGATGGACTGCGACACGACCGGCATCGAGCCGGACTTCTCGCTGGTCAAGTTCAAGAAGCTGGTCGGCGGCGGGTCGATGCAGATCGTCAACCAGACGGTGCCGCGCGCGCTGACCGCGCTGGGTTACCTGGACGAGCAGGTCGAGGCGATCGTCGAGTACGTGGCGCAGCACGGTCACGTGGTCGACGCGCCGGGGCTGCGGCCGGAGCACTACGAGGTGTTCGACTGCGCGGTCGGCGAGCGCTCGATCGCGCCGATGGGGCACGTCCGGATGATGGCCGCGGTGCAGCCGTTCCTGTCCGGCGCGATCTCCAAGACGGTCAACATGCCGGAGTCGGCGACGGTCGAAGAGGTCGAGGAGATCTACTTCCAGGGCTGGAAGCTCGGCCTCAAGGCCCTCGCGATCTACCGCGACAACTGCAAAGTCGGCCAGCCGCTGTCGACGGCGAAGAAGCCGTCGGAGACCGCGGAGCCGGCGAAGGTCGTCGAGTACCGCCCGGTGCGCAAGCGCCTCCCGAAGAAGCGCCCGAGCCAGACGGTGTCGTTCACGGTCGGCGGCGCGGAGGGCTACCTGACGGCGGGCTCGTACCCGGACGACGGCCTCGGCGAGATCTTCGTCAAGCTCGGCAAGCAGGGCTCGACCCTGGCGGGCGTGATGGACGCGTTCTCGATGTCGATCTCGGTCGGCCTCCAGCACGGCATCCCGCTCGAGTTCTACGTCTCGAAGTTCAGCAACCTGCGCTTCGAGCCGGCGGGCATGACCGACGACCCGGACATCCGCATCGCGACGAGCGTGATGGACTACCTGTTCCGCAGGTTGGCCCTGGACTACCTGCCGTACGAAAAGCGTTCGCAGCTGGGCATCCTCTCGGCGGACGAGCGGTCGGCCGAGGTGGAGGCGACGTACGGCAACCCGGGCGTCGACCTGGAGGCCCTGCAGTCCACAGTGGACGCCTCCCCGGAGCCGCACGCGGAGGAGCCGGACCACCCGCACCGCGAAGCCCAGACGACGACGGAGCTGATGGAGCTCCGCCTCGGCAAGGCGGCGGACGCGCCCCTGTGCATGACGTGCGGCACGAAGATGCGCCCGGCAGGCTCGTGCTACGCCTGCGAAGGCTGCGGCGCGACTTCGGGTTGTAGCTGACGGTTGCACCCGGCCGGGGTGGCCACCACCCCGGCCGGCCGCACGGCGCGCGAAAACCGCGTTACGCCGCGAGAAACGCCACGCTTTGAATTCCTTGTCATCGCGATTTTCGCCGTTCTGGCCTGGCAACGCCGCTGGGCCTGCGACGACGGCCTGATCGTCCTCCGCACCGCAGCTGGTCCGGCACGCCACCACCAGCCCGGACCGCGTCCGGCCGACCCTGCTGCCGGCACGAGCTCGTCTGGTCGGAATCCATCGCGGCCGCGCAGCGGGCCCTGACCCGGCCCGAAATCCGCGAGGTGCCCGACTCCGTCCGGGCGCCGCTGACCTTCGACCGGTTCGGAAACCGGGTCAGCGCAACTGCGTCGCCAGCGTTCTCAGCGTCGCGGCGATCCGCTCCGGCGGCACGCCCCGGGACGTCTGGTGCAAGAACAGCTCCGGCGCCAGCGGGGCCAGCAGCACGTCGGCCAGGACGTCGGGATCGGCCGCGCCGGCCGCCTCCGCCAGGACCCGGACGTGCGCGCGCCAGAACCCGTACGCGCCGGTCGTGAAGCGGGAGTGGCCGACCTCCGCGCCCAGCACCAGGGGTGCGTGCCGCTGCAGCAGCTCGACCATCGCCGTGTAGAACGCGGCCAGCCTCTCGGCCGGCGGGGCGCCGGGGCCCAGCGGCGGGTCGCCGCGGAGCACCGACGACTGCAGCCGGTGCTCGTGCTCGTCCAGCAGGGCGACGGCGATCGCCGCCCGGTCCGGGTAGCGGCGGTACAGCGTCCCGCGGCCGACGCCGGCCGCCCGCGCGATGTCGTCCATCGTCACCTCGGCCGCGCCGCGGGTGGTGAACAGCTCCTCGGCCGCCGCGAGGATCTTGGCGCGGTTGCGGGCCGCGTCGGCGCGTTCGGGCATCTGACCGACCTTAGGAATAAGTGGACACCGTGTCCAGTTGAGGAAGGTAACTGGGAGGAGGCCCCCATGGGCTGGATCACGCTGGTCGTCGCCGGGCTCGTCGAAATCGCCTGGTCGCAGAGCATCAAACCGACGGAGAACTTCACCAGGCCCTGGCCGACGCTGCTGTGCTTCGTGCTCGGCGCGGCGGCCGTCTACCTGCTGTCGCGCGCGATGGACACCGTCCCGGTGGGCACCGCCTACGCGGTGTTCACCGGGATCGGTGCCGTCGGTGCGATCGTGCTCGGCGTCGTCGTCAACAAGGACCCGATGAGCCTCGGCCGGGCGGCCGCGCTGGCCCTGATCGTCGGCGGCGTCGTGCTCGCGTGGGTCACTTCGTGAGCTGCTCCCACAGGAACTCGAACACCAGCGCCCACTTGAACGCCAGCTGCTCGTTGTCCGCGGCGGCGCCGTGGCCGCCTTCGATGTTCTCGTGGTAACGGACGTCGTGGCCCTGCTCGCTCATCCGCGCCACCATCTTGCGGGCGTGGGCGGGGTGCACGCGGTCGTCGCGCGTCGACGTCACGAACAGCGACGGCGGACAGTCGCGTCCACTGTGGACGTTCTGGTACGGCGAGTACCGCGAGATGTACGTCCATTCCGCGGCGTCGTCGGGGTCGCCGTACTCGGCCATCCAGGACGCCCCGGCCAGCAGCAGGTGGTAGCGGCGCATGTCCAGCAGGGGCACCTGGCTGACGATCGCGCCGAACCGCTCCGGGTAGCGCGTCAGCATCACGCCCATCAGGAGGCCGCCGTTGCTGCCGCCCTGGATCCCGAGCTTCGCCGGTGTCGTGATGCCCCGTGAGACCAGGTCCGCGGCCACCGCGGCGAAGTCCTCGTACACGCGGTGGCGCTCGGCCTTGATCGCCTGGGTGTGCCAGCCGGGCCCGTACTCGCCGCCGCCGCGGATGTTCGCCACGACGTACGTGCCGCCGCGGGCCAGCCACCCGCGGCCGATCATCCCGCTGTAGGACGGCGTCAGCGAGATCTCGAAGCCGCCGTAGCCGGTCAGCAGCGTCGGACCGCCTTCGGCGCCGGACGGCCGGACGACGAAGTACGGGATCTTCGTGCCGTCCTCCGACGTCGCGAAGTACTGCGCGACGTTCATGCCCGAAGCGTCGAAGAATGCCGGAGCCTGCTTCAGCACTTCGACCTCTTCGCCGACGTGCCCGAAGCTCAACGTCGACGGCTGGAGGAAGCCGCTGGAGTCGATCAGGTACTCGTCGCTGACGTCGGGGTCGGTGTCGAAGATGTCCGCGCTGCCGAACTCCGGCCCGCCGGCCAGCGGCGCCTCCTGCCAGCCGTCCGGGCCCGGGGTCAGCGTGCGCAGCTCGGTGCGGACGTCGCGCAGGGTGCCGAGCAGCAGGTGGTGGCGCGTCCAGGCCCAGTAGCCGAGCGAGGTGTGCTCGTCGGGCGTGAACAGCGTCGTGAAGTCCCGGTCGCCGGCCATGAAGGCGTCGAAGCCGATGGCGATCAGCGAGCCGGCCGGGTGCTCGGTGCCGCCGACGGTCCACGCGGTCCGCGGCCGCACCAGCAGCCACTCGCGGTGCACGGACGCGCTCGCGTCGTCCGGGACGTCGATCTTGACCAGCCCGCCGGCCGTCTTCAGGTGCAGTTCGGAGCGGTAGAAGTCGATCGCGCGGCTGACGAAGTCGCGTTCGAAGCCCTCGGTCGGGTCGTGGGACGCACCGATCGAGACGTCGTCGGGCTTGCCCTCGAAGACCGTGACGGCTTCGGAGAGCGGCGTGCCGCGGCGCCACTCCTTGGCCAGCCGCGGGTAGCCGGAGCTGGTCAGCGAACCCGGGCCGAAGTCCGTTCCGAGGTAGACGCGGTCCTCGTCGATCCAGCCGATGCGCGTCTTCGCCTCCGGCACGGTGAAGCCGTCCTCGACGAACTCGTGCGCGTCGAGGTCGAACTCGCGGACGACGGTGGCGTCCGCGCCGCCGCGGGACAGCTCGACCAGCCCGCGCCGGTAGTCCGGGCGCAGCACGGTGGCGCCCTGCCAGACCCAGTTCTCGCCCTCGGCTTCGGCCAGCGCGTCGACGTCGAGCAGCAGTTCCCACTCGGGCTCGGCCTGCCGGTAGGACTCCGGCGTGGTCCGGCGCCACAGGCCGCGCGGGTGGCTCGCGTCCTGCCAGAAGTTGTAGAAGAACGCCCCGCGGCGGCGCACGTACGGGATCCGGTCGTCGGCGTCGAGCACCTCGCGCAACTCGTCACGCAGCTCGGCGAAGCGCGCACCCGTCGTCAGCTCGTCCAGCGTCTCGTCGTTGCGGGCGCGCACCCAGTCCAGCGCGTCCTCGCCGGTCACGTCTTCCAGCCACAGGTAAGGATCCTCCACACTCATGACCACAGTTTCGCCTGCGCGAGGGCCGGGAAGCCAGCCGGTGGCGTGTTCGTTTCGTGATCCCGGCCTCCCGGGTGGTCCGTATGCTGGTCCCACACAGCAGGGGGAGATCGTGAACGACGCCGAACCGCCGTGGCCGGGGACGGCCCGGCCGCCGGCACCCGCGTGGGTGCCGGAGCCGAACCCGTGGGCGCCCAGCTGGGCCGCCGCGCCGCCCGTCCCGATCGCGCCGCCGCGCAGCCGGCTCTGGGGCGCCGTCGGCGGGGTGCTGGTCGCCGTGCTGACCTTCTCGCTGATCGCCGCGACCATGCCGCGCCGGGTCGACGGGCAGGCCTTCGCCGCGCAAGGGGCCGACACCGGCCGCACCTACAGCGGCGGCTCGGAAGTGAAGCCCGTGCCGGAGCTGGCCCGCAACCCGCTGCTCGACGCCGGCATCACGCCCGGGCCGTCGACGTGCACGCTCCCCGACCTCGGCCGGGCCGCCGACCAGCTCGAGGCGTACTACGGCAAGCTCGTCGACTGCTTGCAGGAGTCCTGGCGCCCGGCCCTGGACAAGGCGAACGAGCCGAGGCTGCTCGTCTCCGTCTCGGTGAAGCTGCCGGAGCACAGCGCGTGCGGCGCGGCGCCGACGGAGAACGAAGCCGTCGCGTACTACTGCGGCGGCGACACGACGATCTACGCCCCGACCGACTGGATGCTCTCGGACGCCGGCCTCAACAAGGCCCGGCACATCGCGACCATCGCCCACGAATACGGCCACCACGTGCAGCGCGAAAGCGGCATCCTGGCCGCGGCGGCGGACAAGATGACCTCGCCGGACGAAAACAGCACGGCCGACAAGGAGGTCGTCCGCCGGATCGAGCTGCAGGCCAACTGCTTCGGCGCGCTGTTCCTGGCCGCCGTCGCCGGCTCGGGCTCGATCAGCCGGTCGCTGGCGAACGCGGCCGTCGCCGACTACGGGCGCGCCGACAACAGCGACACCCACGGCTCGCGCGAGCACCAGCTGTCCTGGGCGAAGGCCGGCTATGACGGCAAGGCCACAAAGGCGTGCAACACCTGGAGCGCGCCGGTCTCCGAAGTCAGCTGACCCAGGCCGGGTCGCGGCCGAGGAGGGCGAGGAACCGGTCGAGGGCGCTCGCGTCCTTCGGGACCTCGACGCTGGGGGCGAACGAGCCGTTCTTCTCGCGGCCCTCGTCCGGGATCCGCTCGGCCAGCTTGGTGGCGACGTACACGGCTTCGGCGTCCGGCTCGTAGGGCAGGCCGAGCGCGCGGGCCAGGTCCCAGCCGTGCGCGATCGTGTCGACCAGGTGCATGTGCGCGGCGATCGAGCCGGGGAACGTGCCGAAGTGGTTGATGGTCAGCTGCCGCTCCAGCACGGCGTCGCCGGCGAAGGCGGCGAGGAAGTCGTCGACGGACGCGCGGTACGCGGCGCGGGCGTCGTCGCCCAGGTCACCGGCGTCCCAGTCCGGGGCCGAGCCTTCGCGGGCCGCCGTCGCGAAGGCGTGGTTTTCGCTGACCTGGTGGCGGAGCAGGTCGGCCAGGGTCCAGCCGGCGCACGGCGTGGGGCGGGTGAGGTCGGCGGGCGTCACGGCGGCGACGAGCTCGTCGAGGACGAGCAGGGTGCGGCGGTCGAGTTCGCGGAGATCCATGCCTGGCACGCTAAGCCGCGCAGCGGACCACGAACAGTGCCAAATCTGGCGCAACCTTCGTGGGCCAATCTAGACTCGGGCCGGTGGAGATCCACATCGACCTGACCGGCACCCGCGGCCACCGCGACGCGATCTACCGGCAGCTGCGCGCGGCCATCCTGGCCGGCCGGATCCGGCCCGGCGAGGCGCTGCCGCCGACCCGCGAGCTCGCGCAGCGGCTGGCGGTCTCCCGCACGACGGTCAGCGCGGCCTACGACCGGCTCACCGCCGAAGGCTTCCTCACCGGGCGCGTCGGCGCGGGCACGTTCGTGACGGCTTCGCCCGCGGAGCGTCCTTCGCCGGTTCTGGACGCTCCGGGCGTGCAGCCGCTCCCGGAGTGGGACGCCGTGCCGTCGCCGCCCGCGCCGTTCGCCCCGGCGCCGGAGTTCGACTTCCGGCCGGGCGTCCCGGACCTCTCAATGTTCCCGTTCGACACCTGGCGGCGGCTGATCACGCAGCGGCTGCGCGCCGGCCAAGCCGACCTGATGACCTACGGCGACCCGCAGGGCCACGCCGCACTGCGGGCCGAGATCGCCCGGCACGTGGGCGTCTCGCGGGACGTCCGGGTGAGCGCGGCGCAGGTCGTGGTGACCGCCGGTGCCCAGCAGACGACCGACCTCGTCGCGCGGGTGCTGCTGCGCCACGGCGACCTCGCCGCCGTCGAAGACCCCGGCTACCCGCCGCCGCGGCTGGTCCTCGGCGCCCGCGGCATCCGCGTCGCGCCGGTGCCGGTGGACGCGTCCGGGATCGTCGTCGAGGCCATCCCGGCCGGGACGCGGCTGGTGTACGTGACGCCGTCGCACCAGTACCCGCTCGGCCTGTCGATGTCGCTGGAGCGCCGGCTGGAACTGCTGGACTGGGCCGAGCGCACCGACGCGGTGCTCGTCGAGGACGACTACGACAGCGAGTTCCGCTACACCGGCCGTCCCCTGGAACCGTTGCACAGCTTGGATTCCCGGGGCCGTGTCGTGTACGTCGGATCGTTTTCGAAGGTGCTCTCGCCCGCCCTGCGGCTGGGCTTCCTCGTCGCGCCGCCGTCGCTGGTGCCCGCGTTGGTCAAGGCCCGCTACCTCACCGACTGGCACGCGCCGAACGTCGAACAGGCGGCGCTGGCGGCGTTCATGGCCGAAGGCGGCTTCGCCCGGCACATCCGGCGGATGCGGAAGGTCTACCTCGCTCGGCACGATCTGCTGAGCCGGGCGTTGGCCGCGTCCGGCTTCCTGACGCCGTTGCCGTCGTCGGCGGGCCTGCACCTCAGCGCGGTCGCCGCGGCGGACTGCGGTCCGCTGGTCCGCGCGGCCCGCCGGCACGGCGTACGGCTGTACTCGCTGGGGGACTTCGGGGTGGGGGAGCGGCGGCACGGGCTCGTCTTCGGTTACGGTGCGGTCGCGGCCGAGCGGATCGAGCCGGGACTGGCCCGGCTGCGGGCGCTGGCGGACGGGGGAGCGGCATGACCGACGACGTGATGGTGGCGATCGACGCCGGTCTGCGGCAGCACATCGGCGGCGACCGCGCCGGCGCGTACGCGACCTTCGCGCAGCTGTGGGCGTCGATCGGCGAAGCCGGCGACCCGCTGCACCGCGTCGCGCTGGCCCACCACATGGCCGACGTCTGCGACGACCCGGCCGAGGAGCTCGAGTGGGACCTGCGGGCCCTGGCCGCGGCGGATTCGCTGACCGACGCGCGGGCGCAGGAGTACCACTCGTCCCTGGCCGTGCGCGGGTTCTACCCGTCCCTGCACCTCAACCTCGGCGAGGACTACCGCAAGCTGGGCGACCTGCCCGCGGCGCGCGAACACCTGGCCCTGGCCCGCACCCGCCTGGACGCCCTCGCCGACGACGACTACGCGGCCGGCATCCGGCTCGCGCTGGACGGCCTGGCCGAACGGCTCGGCTGAATCGGTTCCAATACCACGAAGACGCCCCGTTTGCCGGACTTTCGCGGGGCGCCGCCGGGCCCTAACCTGTGGTGATCCAGCTCACCGACGGGAAGGATCGCCATGCGGATTGCGGATCTGCTGCGCACGAAGGGGACGGCGGTCGCAACGGTCACCCCCGAGACGACGGTGACCACGCTGCTGGCCGCCCTGGCCGAAAAGAACGTCGGCGCGATGGTCGTGGTCGCCCCCGACGGCTCGATCGCGGGCATCGTCTCGGAACGCGACGTGGTACGCCGCCTCAACGACCACGGCCCGTCCCTCCTCGACGGCCCGGTGTCGGAGATCATGACGAAGCTGGTGGCCAGCTGCACCCCGGACGACTCGGTGGACCAGCTGTCAGTCCTGATGACGGAGCGCCGCATCCGCCACGTCCCGGTCCTGGAGAACGGCCACCTGGCGGGCATCGTGTCCATCGGGGACGTCGTGAAGAACCGGATGGAACAGCTGGAGCAGAGCCAGGAACAGCTGCAGGCCTACATTTCGCAGGGTTAGGGCACGGGCGGCGTCAGCGACGATCCCGGCGTCGCGGTTGCTCCGGAGTCCGGCGTGCACGCTCGGCGCGGGCCGGGTTGCCGTCCGCTGCGCCGGCTTGCCGCCGTGGCGGTTCGAGGTTTCGCTGGTGCGTCCGAGCGGAGCGGGCGGCTCGGGCGCTGTACTTCCGGGCCGCTTCCAGCGTGTGGTCGCTCAGTTCCTTGAGCAGCGGAGCCACGGCCGAAGCGGCCGCGCCCTGCGCCGTCCGCCCGCTCGCCAGCAGGTAGACCGCCGAGCTCGCGGCCGCCACCCGGGCCTTGGCGGACAGAGTGGACACCACCTTCAGCGAGGTGGCGGTGAACTGGTCCCGGTTCATCGTCACCTCACCGCCCTACGGTCGACGATCACCGCGCCGTGCGCGACCAGCACGGGGAGTGCTTCGGCGAGCAGCGTCAGCACGCGTTCGAGGTGCGACGGGTCGTTCCCGGCGATCTGCCCGGCGATCTCGCCGACCGTCGAGCCGTCGGCGAGCGACCAGGCGAGGTAGGTCACCGGGTCGACCTGGAGCAGGGGCCGGGTGTCGGCGCCGAGCACGAGCATCGTTCCGTCGCCTTGCCGGCCCCCGCCGAGCCCGGTGGAGGTCATCCGGTGTTCGCGGGCGAACGGTCTGAGGTCGCGTCGCAGAACCACCAGGAGCCCACGGGACAACAGTGTCTCGACTTCGGTCGCCGGACTGGGAACGCCCTGACCGGACACCCACTCGACGAGTTCTCCCGGTCCGCGCCGGAAGCGGGCCTGCCACCAGATGTCATAGGACAGCGGACCGAGCTGGACGAACTCGCCGCCGGCCCGGATCACGTGGCTGCCGAGCCGGGCGGAATCGGCGTCGTCCGCCCACATGTCACCGACGCCGAAGCCGATCGGCAGCAGCCTGACCTCGCCCATCCGCGCACCTCCGTTCCTTTCACCGGGCCCAGACCCGGCAATCGACCAGACCGAGCGAAGCCTTGAGAGTCAGCACGCGCACCGCGCTCGCGCGAACCTGTTCGGCGAACCGGGGATCCTTCGCCGCCGTCGCGGCGACCTGCTGGTACATCGCCTGCCCGATCCGTGGGTCGGCGGCGATGACGAGATCCCCTCCGGCCGACAGGAAACGCATCGCCCGGTCCGGTGCCGGCACGTCGCGCACCTGATCCGCGTTGGCCAGGTCGTCGGAGATCACGACACCGCCGAAGGCCAGTTCGGAGCGGAGAAGACGGGTGACGACCGTTCTCGAGAAGGCGGCGGGCTGCCGGTCGAGCCTGCTGTACACGGCCGTGGAAATCATCACCGAGGCGCCGCTGGCGGGCAGGGCCTGCCGGTACACGTCCACCGACGGGCTGTCCGCTCCGGTGCCGGGGTCCACCACACCCGGCCGGAAATCGGTGTTGGCCGTAACCGTTCCCAACCCGGGGAAGTGCTTGTACACCACGCCGATCCCGGCGCCGCGAAGGCCCGAGGTGATCGACTTCGCGGCGGCCACGACCGTCGGGACGTCGGCGCCGAGCTGCCGGTTCAAGGCGCCGATCGGCGCGTTGGCCTTCGCGCGGTCGGCCGGTACGACGTCGACCACCGGGCCGAGGTCCAGCGAAACCCCGGCTCGCGCGAGTTCGGTGCCCCAGCGCTGTGCGGCGGCACGAAGGTCGTCGCCCGGCCGGCCGCCCTGCACCGTGGCCGGCGGAATGCGGCTGAAACCGGGACCGCGCAACGCCTGCACCGACCCGCCTTCCTGGTCGACAGCCACCAGCGGCCTGATGTGGGCCGGGCCGCCGTTCGACAGCACGGCGGTGGACCGGGCGACTTCGTCCACACCGGCCGAACTCCTTCCGGTCAGCAGGAAACCGCCGGCGCCGGGCGCGGGCAAGGCGGGCGGCTTCGCCCCGAGCGGCGTTCCGACGAGGAACAGCTGCCAAGCCAATGCGGGCGGATCGAGCGTTCGTGCGGCGGCCGAAGCGCAGGATTCCGCGTTCCCGCCGAGCAGTTCGTGGTGCCAGGGCGGCCGCTGACCGGCCGCGGCCGGTGCCGTGGTCGTCGCGTCCGGGGTGCCGGAGCGGGGAGGCGGCTCCTGACCGTGGTTCGTGGGACGTGCGGCCACCAGCGCGGCGACGCCCGCGACGAAGACCAGCGCGGCGAACGACCGGTACCGCATCGGATCACTCCTTGGTCGGGTGGCTCAGCGGTTGAGGGTCGCGCCTTCCGGCCCGGCGGTGTGGGACAGCAGCTTGGCGAAACAGTTGTTCGCGTCGATGCCATGGGTTTCGCACCAGCTGTTGGCCGCCGGACCCGTGCTGGCGGGCTCGGGCACCACGACGACCCAGAAACCCTTCCGCTTGAACGTGGAGAAGGAGTCGGAGCGCAGCAGCAGAGCGCCGGAATAGGTGTTCTTCAGCGTGCGGTAGTGCTCGAGGATCGAGGCGTTGTCGTACACCGTGCCGTTGTCCCGCGTGCCGACCGCCTTGGACGACAGCTGGGGGACCCACTGGCCGGCGAGCGCTTCGACGTCGGCCGCGTCCGCGTCGGCCTGTTGCTGGAGCGCGACGGCCGGATCGGTGCTCGTGGGGACGGACGAGGTGCCGGACGTCGGCGTGTCCGGCGCCGACGACGTGACCTGCTCGGCCGACTCGGGACTGAGAACACCGCCGCCGCCTCCGGGCTGCGCGGTCGTGCCGGTCTTCGCCATCGCGTTCAGCCCGATGACGAGCGCCACGACGACGACCACGCCGGCCGACACCTTGGCGGCGAGCCCGGAACTGGTGGCCCTCCGGGTGACCGGTGGGGCGATCGGCAGCCGCGGTGGCGCGAACGGGGCCACCGGCGTCCGGTTCGGCGGTGGCGGGTGGATCGGCGGCGGTGGTACCCGGGGCTGCTGCGGAAACGCCGGCGGCAGCGGTTGGAACTGGATGGTCGGCGGGGGCGGCCGGTGGCCGTCCGCCGCCTGATCGAGCGCGGTGAGCGCCAGGCTGTCGAAGCTGCGGTCGCTCACGAGGTAGGCGCTCCGCAGGGCGGTCACCCACTCCGCCGGGGCGGCGCGCCCGGGCTCGTCCAGCGGAGCACCCAGCGTCCGGTCGAACAGCTGCCGGAGGGCCTTGGGGAAATTCGGCGGGATGTGCGACGGCTTCGGCCACGACCCGTCGGGTTGCCGGTCCAGGTTGCCCGGAACCAGCAGCAGGCCGCGGTACATCGCGAGCGCGAGGGCGTACCAGTCACTGAGCTGGTCGTGGGCCGGCACGACGCCCGCGACCACGCGCGGATCGATCCAGTGCGGCGTCTTCATCCCCTTGTCCGCGATGCGATCCGCCGGCTGCAGCCCGTCGGCGTCGATCAGCACCGCACCCGGCCGGGGCCCCGGCCGCCAGACGATGTTCGCGTCGGAGAAATCACCGTGCGCCAGGTTGTTGGCCGCCAGCCAGGCGAAGATCTCCGCCACCCGGATGAGCACCGACACGCGAACCGAGGATTCGGGCGGATCCGTTCGCGCCAGGATGAGGTAGGACAGCGTTCTCGCCTTGCCCGGCTTGCGGAAGAACTCGTCCGGGATCACCGGCATCACCACGCCGATGACGGCGCCCGACCGGTCGCATTCGACGTCGGTGGGCCAGCACACCGAGGACTCCGGGGTGGCGCCGAGCACGACCGGGCCCCCGGCGAAGACCTTCCGCCCGATGCCCACGAGCCGGTGCACCTTCGCGGCCGCCTCGTCGTCGTCGATCGGCTCGAGGTACTTCTTGTAGACCAGACCGGCGTGGCGGCCGACGCCGCGGAACAGCCGGGCCGCGCCACCTCGGGCGAACTCGTCGTCTTCGAACTCGTAAGAGCTGTACCGGCAGTCAATCCGCACCGTCGGCCTCCTCTCCGGCGTCCGGTGGCCGCGCCGGCCCGGCGTCCGGGCGCAGCCACACCACGACCGCGGTGCGGTCGTCCTGGGAGCCCGCTCGCGCGTAGCCGAGGCTCTCGAGCATCCACCGTTCCGTGCACGGACGCTGCCAGCGCCGGGCCAGCCACGCACGCACACCGGGGGACTCGTAGACGTCGTCGGCGACGCCGTCGGTGCAGAGGATGAGCTTGGAGAAGGCGGCCGGATCGAGGTGGCGGATCTCGATGTCGTCGCGGAAACCGGCGGCGGGGAGACTCGCCGACACCAGGTTGATGGGGCCGTCGCCGAGGGGGAACACCGCCTCGAACGGCTCCGACTCGGCATCGGTCGCCGTGAAGACCGTCGAATCACCGACGCGGGCCGCCAGTACCGGCCGGGTGCCCAGGTCGGCGGGAAGCACGACGACGGCCAGCGTGCAGGCCAGTGCGCGGGTGTCCGCGACCCCGTAGGCCGGCGCCCAGACTTCCGTCAGTTCGTTCTGCGCCCTGGTGATGGCTTCGAGCAGGAGCACTTCGTCGTCCGGCGCCGCCGGTTCCTGCTCGGCCGTGACGAATTCGCGGGCCACCGCGGCAGCCAGGTGACGCGCGCCGAGCTGGGACCGCGATCGTGACCCGAGCCCGTCCGCGACGGCCAGGACCAGGGAACTCCCGCCTTCCGAGAAGGCCAGCGCGTAGGAGTCCTGGCGGGTGCTGCCGGCCCAGGCGTGCCCGCGGCCCACGACACTTCCCGCGCTGACCCAGTACGGCCCGGCCCGGCCCGCGTCGAGGGCGATCCCGGCGCTGGACCAGCCGGCCGCGGACGGCAGCCGGGCGGCGTGCGGCCGCCGTTCCACGGCGCCGATGGTGGGCGCGTCGAACGGCGCGTCCGCGACCTCGAACGTGTCGTTGCCCGCCGGCCGCGCCTCGGGTTCCGGCTGCTGCGCGGCCGGAGCGGGTGGCGGGCGGCCGGAATCGGCGACCGGTGCGGGGAGGCAGCCGGGCGCCGCAGTGGTGCGGAGCTGCGCCCGGTCGGCTCGGTGGCGTCCGCGCGACAGGGCCATCAGACCGCCTGTACCGGCAGGACGGTGAACTTGCTGGTGTCGACCTCCACCTGGAGGCCGCCGCCCTGGGGCTCGCCGAACGAGCGCGAGGTCGTCCGGATGCTCGCGGTGAGCGCGGACATGATCTCCTTGACCTGCGAGGAGGGCTTGCCCTGCTTGGCGACGAACGCGAACCGGGTCGCGATGGTGCCGAGCGTGTCCTCGCGGGCTTCGGCGAAGCCGAACGTGACGATCTCCGGGTTGAACCGCCAGCTCCGGTCCACGAGCTCCTGCAGCGGCCCGTGCCAGTCCTCTTCGGCGATGTGCTCGCCGTCGCTCATGAAGAAGACGACCGGCTTGTAGAACCGCGTTCCCTTGCCGAGTCCCCGGATCTCTTCTTCGATCTGCTTCTTGGCGAGCCGGAACGCCGCGGCGAAGTTCGTCCCCGACTCCGGGGCCAGCACCGGCATCTGGCTCTGGCTCACGTCGCTCAGCGGCAGGACCGACGTCGCGGTGTCCGAGAACGTGATGATGCCGATCCGGGCGATCTCGCCGACCTGCGGGTCGTCTTCGATCATCTCGCGCAGCTCCGGCAGGGCGCGGTTGACGGCGTCGATGGGTTCGCCGGCCATCGAGTACGAGACGTCGATGACGAGGAACACCGGGAAAACCGGGTGACGCTCGCTCTGGGCGAATTCGGACATGGTTCACCTGCGATTCTTCGATCGTGGTTACAGAGACAAATCGGTGAGGATCGGCGCACGCGTGACCGACCTCGCGTGCACGACGCCGACGTGCGGCCCGAACGGCGGATGCATGATTTCGCGGTTTCCCAGTACCGGTCCGGTGGCCACCGCCCCGGAAACGGAAAAGGTCGGGACGAACCCGGAACCGCCGGTTTGGCTCACCGTCCGCGTCTCGATCAGCCGGTCACCCAGGCGCTTGCTCAGGTGCGCCGCCGACTCGCTCGACGAGCCGGGCAGCACGACGAGGGTGTCGCAACTGGTCAGCAAGGCCGAGCGGGCCGCGTCGTCGCCGAACTGAGCGACGTCCTGGCCGGCCAGGCAGACGCCGGCGGACGCCCCGCGCGCGACGGCGAGCACCTCTTCGAAATCGATCCGGTTCTTCAGGCGTGGTGCTTCGTCGACGACGAGGAACAGCGGCCTTTTCTGCTTCCCGAACCGGCCCAGCACCTGCATGATCACCTGGCCGAGGAAGATGCCCGACAGCACTTCGCCCAGGTTGCCGTCGGACAGCGGAGCCACGCCGACGAGCAGGGTGGGAACGTCGGAGATCTCGGCCATCCGGATGTCGGACGCCTCGCTCACCTGGCGCACCCGGGGTTCGGCGAACAAGGTCAGCGAGTTCAGCAGTCCCGCGCAGGCACGCGAGTATTCGGCCGGCTCGAGTTCGGCCAGGTCCCGGAGGTCCTGCTCGTCCTGGACGGAGGCGCCGACCAGCGCCGCTTGCAGGGCCGGCTGTGCGGCGAGCGTGCCGACGAGCTGAGCCGGGGTGGGCAGGCCCGCGCTGTGGCGGCGCGTCAGCCTGATCAACGCCCGGAGCCAGCGCACGTCCCGCAGGTGGAAGAACGGCTGCGGATCGGCCTTGTTCTGCTTGCCCAGGATCGAGGTGACGGCGGCTTCGACGGCTCGGTGGTCGCCGGCTTCGGCCAGCCAGTTCCAGCGGTGCGACGGTGCGCCCGAGTAGTCCCACAGCCAGAGGCGCGCGCCGGTGGGACCGCCCGTCCTGGCCGCGTGCGCCTTGATCAGGCCGAGCAGGTCACCCTTGACATCGATGGTCGCGACGCTGCAGCCGGCGCGAAGCAGGCTCACGATCCACGGCACGATGACGCTGTGCGTCTTCCCGGACCCGGGTGGCCCGATCACCGCCGCGTGCTTCAGCAGGTCTTCCGGCCGGAGCCCGATCGGCTGCGCGAGGCCGCGGCGGCAGTCGAGGAACCGCCCCAGGGGGACCGGGCCGCCGGTGAGCGCACCGACCTCCGCCGCCGTGGCCGTCGCGCGGTAGTCGAGGAGGTCGAGTCCGGGCGGCGGCGGTGGATCACCCGGCGCCAGGAACCCGCGCCGCAGAACCGCGCGGGGTAGCCTCGTCGCGGCTCTGGCCGAGGCGTTCGAACTCGCCCGCGCGCTGGCGGCGAAAGCGCTCTTGGCGATTTTGAACGGGGCCACCGCACCTTTCAGCATGAGCTGCCAAATGAGCTCTTCCGGGTTCGGCATTGCCCCTGCTTTCCTCATGGGCGGTGACCTGTGCACCCATGGTCGCTCGCTGGTCGGGGGCTGTTACAGCGTGCGAAGTTTTCGGATCGGGGGGTTTTCCGGTACGCCGGTCACCGGGCAGCAAGGTCGAAATCACGATTTCGACGGGCTGCTCGCAGAATCTTTCTTCGTCGGCGTGGGAAAAAAGCTGGCTACTCCCGCCAGCCCGACAGTTCCACGCCCTTCCCGACATCCACCCGGTAGGACAGCGTCACATCCCGGCTCTCCCCGGCCGCCAGCGTCAGCTTCCACGTGAACTCGCCCAGTGCCGACGTCTCCACCGGCTCCGGTGACGTCTTCACGTCCCGCACCGTGATCCCGTCGTCCCGCGACACCGGTGCCTGGTCCAGCACCGTCACCACCGCCGTCCGCGGGCCGTGGTTCCCGACCGAAATCCGGTACTCCGCCTCCCGCCGCTTCTGTCCGGACAGCGTTGCCTTCGACGCCGTCCGACGGACCAGTTCGCGCTCCACGCGGATCCGGTCGTCGACCCCCAGTGCCAGCTCCAGTTCCTCCCCGGGCGCCCACGGCTCCAGCACCGTCGTCCCGACGAACTCCGCGTCGTGGAACACCGAGGCCCGGCCGGGTCGCAGCGCGTTCTCCGAGGTGTTGACCACGGTGGCCCGCAAGTACGCCTCCTCGGCCAGCACCGGCGCCGTCACGTAGCCCAGTGATGCCGTGAGATCCAGTTGCGCCAACGTGGTCCGGTGGCCGGAGGCCCCCGACGGCACCGCCACCGGCCGCGAAGGCCGGTACGTGACCGCCGTCGTCCCTTGCTCCACCGTGGCCAGCTTCGGTGCCATCGGCGCCGACGCCGCGAAACCCCTCCGCGCGTGTTCCGGGATTCCGCCGGCCGCCGCGCCGTAGGCCGCCGCGGGGGCCACCGGGACCGGGTGCACCCGGTCCAGGTACCAGGGCGAAAGTTCCGGCACCACCACCGACACCGCGGGCCGGGCCGTCGACAGCGCCAGCTCGCACTCGGGCCAGTCCTCGCCCGTGTACTGGCTCACCAGCCCGTAGGACACCACCGTGACGTCGGTGCCGCGCACCCGGACGTCGTAGCCCGGTTCCCAGCTCGCGCCGGGGACCACATAGGACAGTTCCAGCTCGGCTTCCCCGGCCGGCTCCGCGATTTCCAGCTCGACGACCACCGACGTGCTGTCCTGTCCGGCCTGCGCCCCCTGGGCCTCGATCCGCCGGTCGAGCGCGGCGAGGTCCTCGCGCAGCCGCGCGATCCGCTCGGTCAGCACCCGCCGCGCCTTCAACGCGGACGCCAGCCGGGCGCTCAACGCGTCCGTCACCTCGGCGACGCGCGAAGGCTCCGCGGTGCCGGCGGCGAGGGCCTTCGCGAAGCTGCCGCCGCTGCGCTTCGCGAGCGAAGTCAGCAGATCCACCTTCATCGTTTCGGCTGCTTCGTCGTCCAGGACGCCGTCGAGCGTGGCCTGGTCGGCACGCCGTTGCTCGACGAGCGTCTCCATGGCCGCGTCGGCCGGGGCCGCGTGCCATTCGGTGCGCACGTCGACGCCGGTGATCAGGGCCGGCCCGGTGCCGGTGACGCGCACCGAAGCCGGGTCGAGCGCGGGCGGCAGCCCGGCGAACTCCAGGCGCGGCCCGCCGTCGAGCGGAGCCTTGCCCCGGCGGGTGATCCGCGCCTGCTGCGGGTACACGGTGACGGCGGTGATCGGCGCTTCCACGGTCGGCATGCCTCCGACGTTAGTCTCTTGACACCCCCGCGGGCGGACCGGAAGTGTCTTCAGACGTCCGCTTCGCCCGGCTTGGGGGTTTGAGTGAAAGCCGCAGTCCTGCTCGCCGCCGTCCTCGCGCTGCCGCTGACCGCCGGCGTCGCCGAAGCCGCGCCACCGGCCCCGGTCTTCACCGGCGGCCAGGCCCAGCCGGTGTTCGACCCGGCCGACGTCATCCGCGAAGACGTCTGGGTCACCGCGCCCGTCGACAGCGACCACGACGGCAAAGACGACCTCGTGCACGCCCAGGTCGTGCGCCCGCGCGCGACCCAGCAGGGCCTGAAGGTGCCCGTCGTCTACCAGGCCAGCCCGTACTACGCCGGCGGCAACGACGTCGCCAACCACGACGTCGACGTCGAGCTCTACGCGCCCGGGTACGCCCGCGGCCCGGAAGGCCCGCGCGTCGCCGCGCACGGCGTCGGCCCGGCCGCCCCGATCGGCTGGCGCTACCAGGACTACTTCACCGCGCGCGGGTTCGCCGTCGTCTACGGCGAATCGCTCGGCACCGGGCTCTCGACCGGCTGCCCGACCACCGGTGACGTCAACGAGACGATCGGCGCCCGCTCGGTCGTCGACTGGCTCAACGGCCGCACGCCGGCGAAGGACGCGAACGGCGCCGCGGCGAAGGCCGGCTGGAGCACCGGCAAGACCGGCATGATGGGCGTGTCCTACAACGGGACGCTGCCCAACGCCGTCGCGAGCACGGGTGTCGCGGGGCTCGAGACGATCGTGCCGATCGCGGCCATCTCCAGCTGGTACCAGTACTACCGCAACGACGGCGCCGTCGTGGCCGCCGGCGGTTACCAGGGCGAGGACGCCGACGTGCTCGCCGAGTACGTCTACACCCGCGCCGACCGGCAGGTCTGCCGCCCGGTGATCGACGGCCTGACCCGCGACCAGGACCGCGTGACCGGCGACTACACGCCGTTCTGGGACGTCCGGAACTACCGCAACGACGTCGGGAAGGTGCACGCGTCGGTGCTCGCGGTGCACGGCCTCAACGACTGGAACGTCAAGACCGACCAGGTCGCCGAGTGGTACGAAGCGCTGAAGGCGCGCGGCGTCGAGCACAAGATCTGGCTGCACCAGTCCGGCCACGCCGACCCGTACTCGCTGCGGCGCGACGTCTGGCTCACGACGCTGAACAAGTGGATGTCGCACTACCTCTACGGCATCGACAACGGCATCCAGAACGAGCCGAAGGCGACGATCCAGCGCGAGGACCTGTCCTGGACCGACGAGGCCGACTGGCCCGCGCCGGGCACCGCGGACGTCCGCGTGTACCCGTGGCCGGGCGGCCGCGCGAAGGGCTCGATCGACACCCGCAACCCGGTGCCGGGCACCGCGGCCGTCGAAACCCTCGCCGACGACTCGTCGAAGACGATCGAGCAGCTGGCCGGCCTCGCCTCGTCCGGCAACCGCCTGCTGTACGCGACTTCGGCGGCGAAGCAGGCTGTCCGTCTCTCGGGCACCGCGAAGGCCGACCTGGCGCTGGCGTTCGACCGGCCCGCGGCGAACGTCTCGGCGATCCTGCTCGACCGCGCCCCCGACGGCACGTCCCACATCATCAGCCGCGGCTGGACCGACCCGCAGAACCGCACGTCCCCGGCGCGCACCGAGCCGATCACGCCGGGGCAGACCTACCGGATCGGCGTCGAGCTGATGCCGAAGGACTACATCCTCGCGGCCGGGCACCGGCTGGAGTTCCTGCTGGCCTCCAGCGACCACGACTACACGCTGCGCCCCAAGCCGGGCGCGGGCCTGGCGCTCGACCTGACGAAGACGGCGGTGACGCTCCCGGTCACCGGCGGCAAGCCCGCCCTGCGAGCCGCGTTCGGCTGATGCTGCCGGAGCACCTGCGCGCCGACGTCCGGACGCTGTGGGAGTACCACGACCTGCGGCACGAGCCGCGGCGCTCGGACGTCGGGATCGGCCTCGGCAGCCGGGACCCCGGCGTGGCCGCCCACACGGCGGAACTGTTCCACGCCGGACGGTTCCCGCTGGTCGTCTTCACCGGGGCCACCGCGCCCACGACGGCGGCCCGCTTCCCGCGCGGCGAGGCGGTCCACTACCGCGAGATCGCGCTCGAGCTGGGCGTGCCCGACGACGTCATCCTGGTCGAGCCCGAGGCCCGCAACACCGGCGAGAACATCGCGTTCACCCGGCGGCTGCTGGCCGGGCGCGAGATCCGGTCGGTGACGCTGGTGACGCGGCCGTACGCGCAACGCCGGGCCTACGCGACGGCCAAGCGGCTCTGGCCGGACGTCGACGTCGTGTGCGCGTCGAAGGCGGTCTCCTTCGAGGACCACCTCACCGGTGAAGAAGACGTCGAGCGCGTGGTCGGCATGCTCGTCGGCGAGACACAGCGGATCACCGAGTACGCCGAGCAGGGCTTCGCGATCCCGCAGGACGTCCCCGCCGAGGTCGAGCGGGCGTCCGGCCGGCTGGCCGACGCGGGGTTCACGCAGCGGCTGATCCGGGCGCCCGAAGATCACGCAATGTAACGATCATCGCAGGTCAGGCGACTTACCGGCACTGTCCGCTGCGAGAGGACCCGCCATGACCTCGACCGCCGAACCCACCTTGGAGAGCCTGCGCACCCGGCTGTCCGGCGCCGCGTTGATCGACGGCGACGCGGGTTACGACGTCGCCCGGGCGGTCTGGAACGGCGAAATCGACCGCCGCCCGGCCGTCGTGGTGCGGCCCGCCGGACCCGCGGACGTGGCGACCGCGCTCGCGTACGCCCGCGAAGCCGGCCTCGACGTCTCGGTGCGCGGCGGCGGGCACAACTTCGGCGGCGCCGCGGTCGTGGACGGCGGGCTCTGCCTCGACCTGAGCTCGCTGGACGCGATCAGCGTCGACCCCGACGGCCGGACCGCCCGGTGCGGCGGCGGCGTGACGTGGGCACGGCTCGACGCGGCCACGCAGGAGTACGCGCTCGCGGTGCCCGGGGGCACGGTCAGCCACACCGGCGTCGGCGGCCTCACCCTGGGCGGCGGCTTTGGCTGGCTGACCGGCAAGCACGGCCTGTCCTGCGACAACCTGCGCTCGGCCGAGCTCGTCACCGCCGACGGCGAGATCCTGCGCGTGTCCGCTTCGGAGCACCCGGACCTGTTCTGGGCGCTGCGCGGCGGCGGGGGCAACTTCGGCGTCGTGACCGAGTTCGAGTTCCGGCTGCACCCGGTCGGCCCGATCGTCCACCTGGGACTGTTCTTCTACGGCCTCGACGACGGCGTGGCCGCCCTCGGGCACGCCCGCGAACTGCTCGCCACGCTGCCGGGGGACCTGGGCGTGCTGGTCGCCGGGCTCAACGCGCCGCCCGCGCCGTTCGTGCCCGGCCGGTTCCACTTCCGGCCGGGGTACGCCGTGCTGATCGCCGGGTTCTCGGGGGAGGAGCAGCACGCCGAGGCCGTCCGGGCGGCGCGGTCGGGGCCGGCGCCGCTGTTCGAGTTCGTCTCGCCGATCCCGTACGTCGAACTCCAGCGGATGCTCGACGAAGCCGCGCCGTGGGGCATCCTCGGCTACGAGCGGGCCGTCTACGCCGACGCTTTCACCGACGAAGTCGCCGAGGTCATCGCGGAGTTCCTGCCGCGCAAGGCGTCCCCGACGTCGATCGTGCCGATGTTCGCGCTGCGTGGCGCCTACACCGACGTCGCCGACGACGCGACGGCGTTCGGCGGGCCGCGGCGGACGAGCCTGGTCGTGAACCTCACCTCACTCGCCGCCGACCCGGCGGCCTTCGCTGCGGACCGGGCGTGGGTGCGCGAGTTCTGGACGGCGCTGGCGCCGTTCGCGACCAACCCGGCCGGCTACGTCAACTTCATGGCCGAGTACGAAGCCGACCGCGTCCGGGCGTCCTACGGGCCGGGCAAGTACGAGCGGCTCGCCCGGATCAAGGCGGCGTACGACCCGCGGAACGTCTTCCACCACAACGCGAACATCACGCCCGCGCCGTGAGTGCTCAGCCGGCGATGCCGGCCCGGTAGGCGAAGGCGACGGCCTGCGCACGATCGCGCAGGCCGGCCTTGGCGAACAGGTGGTTCACGTGGGTCTTCACCGTCGCCTCGGTCACCACCAGCGTCCGGGCGATCTCGGTGTTCGACAGGCCCGCCGCGATCAGCCGCAGCACTTCGAGTTCGCGCGCGGTCAGGCCTTCGACCTCCTTGACGCGCGGCGGGGCGGTGCGGGCGGCGGCCTCGACCAGCCGCCGCTGCAGCTCACCGTCCACAGTGGACTGGCCGGCGGCGGCCGAGCGCAGCGCCCGCGCGATGGACTCGGCGTCGGCGTCCTTGGTCAGGAACCCGCGGGCGCCGGCCCGCAGCGCGGCCAGCAGCGCTTCGTCGTCGGCGTAGGTGGTCAGGACGACGACCTCGGTGCCGGGGTGCTCCGCGCGGATCCGCTCGGTGGTCTCGACGCCGTCGCAGCGCGGCATCCGCAGGTCCACCAGCACGACGTCGGGCCGGTGTTCGGCGACGAGGCCGAGCGCGGCGAGCCCGTCGGCCGCGGCGCCGACCACCTCGATGCCCGGCAGCAGCCCGAGCAGCGTGACCAGGCCTTCCCGGACGACCGCCTGGTCGTCGGCCAGCACGACCCGCAGCGTCACGCCGGCACCGTCAGGTGAATCCGCCATCCGTCCTCCCCCGGCCCGCTCTCCAGCCGCCCGTCGAGCAACGCGACCCGTTCGCCCATCCCGCGCAAACCGTAGCCTGCCGCCGGCGCGTCCGGCGGGCGCCTGCCCTGCCGGTCGGCCACGGTCAGGTGCACCGCGGCCTCGGCGTAGTCCAGCGTGACGTCGACGTCGGCGTGCGCCGCGTGCTTGCGGGTGTTGGCCAGCGCTTCCTGCACCGCGCGGACCAGGGCGGTGCCGACGGCCGGGGCGAGCTCACGCGGCTCGCCTTCGACGATCAGGTCCGCCCGGGTGCCGCTGTCGAGCCGGTACGCGGTGAGCAGGTCGGCGATCGCGCGTTCGACCGGGACGGCGTCCTCGCGCAGGGCGGCCACCGCCTTCCGGGCCTCGGCCAGGCCGTCCGCCGCCAGTTCCTGGGCGCGTTCGATCTGGGCGAGGGCGTCCGGGCTCGCGCCGTCGCGCACCAGCATCAGCCGCGCTCCCTGCAGGTTCAGCGAGAGGCCGGCCAGCGAGTGCGCGAGGACGTCGTGCAGCTCGCGGGCGATGCGGGCGCGTTCGGCGAGGGCGGCCGCGCGGGCGTGCTCCTCGTTGGCGGTCTGCGCGCGGGCCAGCGCCAGCTCGGTCTGTTCGATGCGGGCCAGCCGCGCGCGCCGGTTCAGCCCGAGCAGCACGATCACGACGACGACCGCGTACGTGGGCAGCGCGCCCTGCCAGGTGCCGTGCAGGACGGCCCAGCCGGTGATCGCGGCCAGGTCGATCGCGACGGCCAGCACGATCGGGCCGGTCCGCTGCTTGAGGACGACGAAGAAGGTGGTGCCGAACATCGTCACCGACGCCCAGCTGTTCGGCACGACCGCCAGCAGGGTGGCCGCGGCGGCGATCACGGCGAGCGCCACGACCGGCGCCCACCGGTGCGCGGCGGCGTCGTGCAGCCACAGGACCGGGACCGACAGGACCAGGGTGAGCCCGATCAGGACCCAGGCGAGGGTGTTCGCGCGGGGCATGGCGGCGAACATCGGCCCGGCGACCAGCGCCCAGCGCAGCCAGTCCTGCGCCTGGGGTCGTCCGATGGCCATTTCCGGGAGTCCCTCCGCGGGGTGCTTGTACGGAAAATGTACCGGTGCGGGCTTGTCTGGGCGGCGTCAAGATGTCCCGTTTGCCAGGAGGTTCTCCCATGTCCAGGTTGCGACGGCTCGCCCTGCTCGCCGCCGCCGCGGCGCTGCCCGCGCTCGGCCTCACCCTCGCCGGCCAGGCGGCCGCCTCGGCCGCGCCCAACTTCCAGGTGCCGTTCAAGTGCGGGGTCACGGTGACCGCGGCGACGTTCAGCGACCACAACCCGCAGTACTCCGTCGACTTCCAGAAGGACGGCATCACGGGCATGCCGGTGCTCGCCGCGGCGTCCGGCACCGTCACCCGGGTGGAGGACAAGGGGGCGACCAGCTACGGCAAGTGGATCGAGGTCGACCACGGCGGCGGCTGGAAGACCCGGTACGCGCACCTGTCGGTGCAGGAGGTGTCCGTCGGCGCGTCCGTGACCGGCGGCCGGGAGATCGGCAAGGCCGGCGCGACCGGCGGCGTCACCGGGCCGCACCTGCACTTCGAGGAGATCCTCAACGGCGTGGTGCAGAAGGCGAAGCTGAACGGCACGGCGGTGCCGTACTTCGGCCACACGAACTTCACGAGCAAGAACAACTGCGGCGGCAACCCGTACTCCGCCGAAGAGGTCTGCGGCGACGGCTTTTCCGTCGTCGACCAGCAGGCCCTGGCGAACTCGTCGGGCACGGCGTACCTGCTGTACAACGCGTCCACCCAGGCGAACTGCGTGACGACGCTGAAGGCCACGTCGCTCGGCACGGCCAGCGCGGTCTCGGCGTTCCTGGAGGTCCAGGGGGCGGCGCGGGTGACGGATTCGGGCAGCTTCACGTACTACGCGGGGCCGGTGAAGAAGACCGCCGGCGCCACCTGCGTGAAGTGGGGCGGTTCGGTGGGCAGCAACACCTACGAGAGCGGGTTCGAGCACTGCGGCTGACCCGGTTGACCTGCGGGGTCCTGGCCGGCTGGACCGCGCGAAGGAAGCCGTGTCCGGCCGGTGGGGCCGGGCAGCATAGCCCGCCCCACCGACAGGAACGCCCCGCCCGGCCCCCGCCGGGCGGGTTCTGTCCACATCGGCCCCGTCCATCCACAGATTTGCCGCCACCGCCCCAGCCGGCCCCGTCCTGCCCCATCGTGGAGGCATGACCACCGCCACCCCGGCCGGCCGTCCGCCGGCCGACCTCCGAAACCCCGCGCAGCTGCTGGCCGCGCTCCCGTACCTGATGGGCTTCCGGCCCGCACGGTCCGTCGTCCTGATCGGCCACCAGGACCCCGGGGACCGGGACGCGGGCCTGATCCTGCGCGGCGATCTCCCGCGCCGGGAACACCGCGTCCACCAGGCCCAGGCGCTGGCGTCCCGGTTCGCCGCGGGCCCGCACACGGGCGTCAGCCTGGCGATCGTGGGCGGCCGGCGAAGACCCGGCGGCCCGCCACCGCACGCGGGCTTCGTCGACGTCCTGACCGACGAGCTGGCTCGGCTCGATCTCCCGGTCGTGAACGCGCTGTGGGCGGCGACCATCAAGGAGGGCGCACGCTGGAGGTGTTACGCGAACCCGGAGTGCGGCGGCGAGCTGCCGGACCCCCGCACGACGGTGGCGGCCGCCGCCGCGACCGAACGCGGCACGGTGGCCTTCGACAGCCGTGATGAGCTCGAAGCGCTGCTGGCTCCACGCTCACCGGAAGCGCTGGCCCGCAGATCGGCAGCGTTGGCGCGGGTGCCGTGCCCGGACGTGGCCGAGGCGCTCTCGGCGATCCGCGCGGCGTTCGAGCGCCACCGCCGCGGCGAAGGCCCGCCGACGGACGAGGAAGCGGTGACGGTGGCCGGCGCCCTGGCCCTGCCGGAGGTCCGCGACCTGTGCCTGGCGATGGCGGTACCCCCGGAGACACCGGTGGCGCAGGAGGCCGAGCAGGTGTGGCTGACGCTGGTCCGCGAGATCCCCGCACCGGAGCGAGCGCAGCCGGCGGTGTTGCTGGGCTTCACGGCGTACATGCGCGGCGACGGAGCCTTCGCCGGGATGGCCCTGGAAAACGCGTTGGCGGCCGCCCCGGACCACGTGCTGGCGAGGTTGCTGAAGACGGTCCTGGACCGGGGAACCCCACCCGAGGTCATCCGCGGCCTGGCCGCGGCGGCCGCCGACCCGGTGTCGGCGCTGGGCCTGCAACCGGCGGATTTCGACGCGGAGCGGGCGGTGTGAGAGCTGTCCACTTCGGACCGGCGGGACGCGCCGGTCCGAAGTGGAGGGCCGCCGGTCGTGAGTCAGCCTCGCCGCGACTGGGTGAACTCCCAGGCGTCGCGCACGATCCCCGCCAGGTCGGTTCGCTCCGGCTTCCACCCGAGCTCCTCGCGGGCCCGGTCACTGGCCGCCACGAGCACCGAAGGGTCGCCCGCGCGGCGCGGGGCCACCGCGGCCGGTACCGCGTGGCCGGTCACCTCGCGGCACGCCTCGATCACCTCGAGAACGGAGAATCCGGTGCCGTTGCCCAGGTTGTAGATCCGGTGCTCACCCGCCGTGGCGTGCTTCAGCGCCAGCAGGTGCGCGTCCGCGAGGTCCACCACGTGGATGTAGTCGCGGACCGCCGTGTGGTCGGGCGTCGGGTAGTCGTCACCGAAGATCTGGATGCGCTCGCGGTCGCCCGTGGCGACCTGGAGGACGAGAGGAATGAGATGGGTTTCCGTGGTGTGGCGCTCGCCGAAGGTGCCGTACGCGCCCGCGACGTTGAAGTAACGCAGGCTGACCGCGGCCAAGCCGTGCGCGCCCGCGAAGCTGGTGATCGCGTGGTCGATGGCCAGCTTGGTGGCGCCGTAGGTGTTGGTCGGCCGGGTCGGCGCCGTCTCCGGGATCGGCGACTGCTCCGGTTCACCGTAGGTCGCCGCGGTCGAGGAGAACACCAGCCGGGGCGTGCCGTGCTCGCGCATGGCCTCGAGCAGCCGCAGCGACGTGACGACGTTGCCTTCCCAGTACTTCGCCGGATCCGTCATCGACTCGCCGACCAGCGACTTCGCCGCGAAGTGCAGCACGCCGTCGAAACCCTCGCCCAGCAGGCTGCCCGCCACCTCGGCGGCGTCGCCCTCGATGAACCGCGCGTCCGGGTGGACGGCGTCGGCGTGCCCGGTGGACAGGTCGTCGACGACGGTGATCCGGTGCCCGGCCTCGATCAGCCGGGCGGCACAGACACTGCCGACATACCCGGCTCCGCCCGTCACGACCAGCTTCAGGGCGTTGCTCTGCTCCGACACGTCCAGGCCTTCCTGCCGAGGGTGACTGTGCTCCACAGTCTTCCCCCTGGCCGACGCGCGGGTCCGCCCGGGGGTTGCCCCGGACGGACCCGCGCGGCCTCAGACCTCGTCGCGGCCGGCGCCGCGGGAAGGCACCGCCGTGAACATCCGCGGGCGCCGGTAGCCGGCCTTTTCGTACGCCGCGTCGACAGCTGCCTTGACCCCGGCCAGGTCGGCGTCGCGGACCAGCGCGATCGCCGAACCGCCGAAGCCGCCGCCGGTCATCCGCGAGCCGAGCGCACCGGCCGCCCGTGCCGCGTCGACCGCGAGGTCCAGCTCGGCCGTGGAGATCCGGTAGTCGTCGCGCATGCTGACGTGCGAGGCGTCCAGGTACGGCCCGATCTCGGCGAGCCGGCCGGCGCGCAGCAGCTCGACCGTCTCGAGCACCCGCTGGTTTTCGGTGACCACGTGCCGCACGAGCGGCGCCAGCTCGGCCGGCAGCCGGCCGAGGGCGTCGTCGAGGCCCTCGACGGTGACGTCGCGCAGGGCCTTCACCCCAAGCAGCTCGGCCGCCCGTTCGGTGCCGCGGCGGCGCTCGCCGTAGCCGCCTTCGGCGTGCGAGTGCTTCGTGCGGGTGTCCATGATCAGCACCTGCAGCCCGGCCTCGGCCAGGCCGAACGGCACCTGCTCCTGCTCGCCCGAGCGCACGTCGAGGAACAGGACGTGGGACTCGGTGCAGCAGAGGGACGCCGTCTGGTCGAGCAGCCCGGTCGGGGCCCCGACGAAGTCGTTCTCCGACCGCTGCACCCACCGCGCCACCTGGGGCCGTGTCGGGACGCGGTCGCCGGTGCCGTCCAGCTCCAGGCCGGCCAGCCCGAGCAGGGCCAGCGAAACCGCGCATTCGAGCGCGTGGGAGGAGGACAGGCCCGCCCCCGACGGCACGTCCCCGGCGACGACCAGGTCGGCGCCGGCCGTGAAGCCCTGGTCGCGCAGCACCCAGGCGACACCGGCCGGGTACGCGGCCCACCCGTCCACCGTGCCCGGCGCCAGGTCGGCGATCTTGAGCTCGCCGGTGCGCTGGATCTGGCCGTCGTCGCCCAGCGTGGCCACGGTCAGGACGCCGTCCTCGCGCGGTGACGCGGCCGCGGCCAGCCGGTGCGGCAGGGCGAACGGCAGCACGAAGCCGTCGTTGTAGTCGGTGTGCTCGCCGATCAGGTTCACCCGGCCGGGCGCCGACCAGACGCCGGCCGGCGCGGTGCCGTGGACCGTGCGGAACGCCGCCACGGCGTCCGAAGCGGGGCTCATCGGGCCTGCGCCAGGACGGCGTGCAGCGCGGAGCTGGCGACCTGGGCGGTGGTGTCCCCGCCGGTGACCTCGATGGTGCCGCCGCTGGCCTTGCCGATGGTGACGGTGCCGCCCGGCACGATGCCGACGGACTTGAGCTCGGTCATCAGCGACTCGTCCAGCTGGACGTGTTCGGCGATGCGCCGGATCTCGACGCGGCCGCCGCCGGTGCGGGCGAACTCGTCGAGCCGGACCAGGTCGGCCTCCGCGGGCGGCGCGGGGTCGCCGTCGCCCAGCTTGTCCAGGCCCGGGATCGGGTTGCCGTAGGGGGAGGTGGTCGGGTGGTCGAGCAGCTTGACCAGCTTGCGCTCGACGGCCTCGCTCATCACGTGCTCCCACCGGCACGCCTCGTTGTGCACGTGCTCCCACTCGAGCCCGATCACGTCGACGAGGAGACGCTCGGCGAGGCGGTGCTTGCGCATCACCGCGATGGCGAGTTCGCGGCCGTGGTCGGTCAGCTGGAGGTGCCGGTCGTCGGCGACCACGACCAGCCCGTCCCGCTCCATCCGGGCGACGGTCTGGCTCACGGTCGGGCCGCTCTGCTGCAGGCGCTCGGCAATGCGGGCGCGCAGCGGAACGACACCTTCTTCTTCGAGCTCGTAGATGGTACGCAAGTACATCTCGGTGGTGTCGATGAGATCGTTCACGCTGTCCCCTTCGTCCGCGTTGCTCATCGTAGTCGTTGACCCCGGCAGCGGCGGCGGGCCTCGGGCGTAACAACGCCCATGGTGACCGACCCGGCCGGACGGCTTCGCGGCGACGGTCACGTGCCGAGCGGGGACGGCCTGCTCCCGGCCGGATCGGCGACCGGCCGGTGGGGGAGGGTCCGCACCCCGGCGCGGCCGGGCGGGCGGCCGCTGGAAGATGGAGGCATGCGTCCGCTGATCAGCACCACCGACCTGGCCACCGCGCTGGCCGGCCCGGCCGGGGACCGGCCCGTGGTCCTCGACGTCCGCTGGCGGCTCGCCGGCCCGCCCGGCGCCGACTCCCACCGCGAGGGCCACGTGCCCGGCGCGGTGTTCGCCGACCTCGACCGCGTGCTGGCGGCCGAGCCGGGCGACGGCGGCCGCCACCCCCTGCCCGACCCGGCGGACCTGCAGCGCGACCTGCGCGCGGCCGGCGTCCGCGCGGGCGCGCCGGTGGTGGCCTACGACGACGCGGACGGTTCGGTGGCGGCCCGCGCGTGGTGGCTCCTGCGCTGGGCCGGCCACGACGAGGTGGCGGTCCTCGACGGCGGTTACGCGGCGTGGGCGGCCGGCGGCCACCCGGTGAGCACGGAGGAGGTGCACCCGGAGCCGGGCGACATCACGGTCCGCCCGGGCGGGATGCCGGTCCTCGACGCGGACGAAGCGGCCGCCCTCGCCCGCGACGGCCTCCTGCTCGACGCCCGCGCACCCCAGCGCTACACGGGCGAGACGGAACCGGTGGACCCCCGCCCGGGCCACATCCCGGGCGCGGTCAACGCCCCGTTTGCGGCCCACACGGACAACGGCGGTCACTGGCGCACACCGGAGGAGCTGGCGGCGAGGTTCGCGGAGCTGGGCCTGCGCCCGGGCGAGCCGGTCGGCGCGTACTGCGGCTCGGGGGTGACGGCGAGTTCGGTGGTGCTGGCCCTGGAGCTGGCGGGCCACCCGGCAGCGGGCCTGTACGCGGGCTCGTGGTCCCACTGGTCCCGCGACCCCCACCGCCCGGCAGCAACCGGCCCCCTCCCCGGCTGAGCAGCACCGGCCGAGCCGCGCCCGCCCAGCTGCGCCTGCCCCGGCGCGCTGGGCGACCCGCGCTCGGCCGAACTGAGCTGGGGCGGTTCCGGTGCGCTGGGTGACCCGCGCTCAGCCGATCTGAGCTGGGGCACCTCCGGCGCGCATGGCGATCCGCGCTCGGCCGAACTGAGCCGGGGCGGCTCCGGCGCGCATCACGCCCCAGCCAAGCCGGGGCAAGCCGCGTCGCCACCGGCCGTCCGCCGTGGTCTGATCGGCAACCCGCCGGGCTTTCTCACTCCACGGATCGCCGCCGTTCGCACTACAGTCGGGTGGTATGTCGCCGGCCGTTGTTTGGGACCGTGCTCTGCTGGGTTACGACCTCGGTGGGGAGCACCCCTTCAATCCCGTCCGGCTGGAGCTCACCGTCCGGCTGGCCACCGAGCTCGGCGTGCTCCGAGACGTCGAACTGCTCGTTCCCGCCGCCGCCGGGGACGAAGAGCTCCTCCGGATCCACGCCCCCGAATACCTCGCCGCCGTCCGCGAGGCTCCGCTTGTCGGGTGGGATGTCGGGCACGGGCTCGGGACTTCCGACAACCCCGTCTTCTCCGACATGCACGACGCCTCCGCCCTCGTCGTCGGGTCCACGCTGCTCGCCGCGCGGAAGGTCGCCGAAGGGGAAGCCAGAAGGGCCGTCAACATCGCCGGGGGCCTGCACCACGCCATGCGGGACCAGGCCGCCGGGTTCTGCGTCTACAACGACTGCGCCGTCGCCATCTCGTGGCTGCTCGACCACGGCTTCGAGCGCATCGCCTACATCGACACCGACGTCCACCACGGCGACGGCGTCCAGGCCGCCTTCTACGACGACCCGCGCGTCCTGACCATCTCGATGCACCAGCACCCCTTCACGCTCTGGCCCGGCACCGGCTACTCCGCCGAGACCGGCCGCGGGAAGGCCGACGGCACCGCCGTCAACGTCCCGCTGCCCCCGCGCACGAAAGACCCCGGGTGGCTGCGGGCCTTCACCGCCGTCGTCCCCTCTCTCCTGGCCGACTTCGAACCGCAGCTGCTGTTCACCCAGTGCGGCGTCGACTCCCACGAAGAAGATCCCCTGGCCGACCTCTCGCTGTCCGTCGACGGCCACCGCACCATCTACGCGACCCTCCGCGAACTCGCCGAGACCTACGCCGGCGGCAAGTGGATCGCCGTCGGTGGTGGGGGCTACCAGCTCATCCGGGTCGTCCCTCGCTCGTGGACGCACCTGATCGCCACCGTCCTCGACCGGGACGTCGACCCGGCGACGCCGCTGCCGCCCGGCTGGGTCGAAACCGTCACCCGGGCCGCGCCGCACGCCGAACTCCCGCGCACCATGTCCGACGACCGCGACACCGGGTTCAAGCCGTGGGGCGACGGCGAGGACGACCCGGTCGACATCGCCGTCCGGGACACCCGCCGCGCCGTCTTCCCGCTGCACGGCCTCGACCCGGACGACCCCAGGGACTGACCATGGCCGGACGGGACCCCTTCGACTACCCCCGCGGCTGGGAGGCCGACGTCGTCCTGTCCGACGGCGGCACCGTCCACCTGCGCCCGATCGTCCCCACCGACGCCGACGGCCTGGTCGCCTTCCACGCGAAGCTCTCCGAGCGCACCCGCTACTTCCGCTACTTCGGCGCCTACCCGCGGATCCCCGAAAAGGACCTGAAGCGCTTCTCGACCGTCGACCACCACGACCGGGTCGCGTTCGCCGCCTTCCTGGGCGACGACATCGTGGCGGTCGGCCGGTACGAACGGCTCGACCACGGGCCGTCAGCCGAAGTCGCCTTCGTCGTCAGCGACGCCCACCAAGGCCGCGGGCTCGGCTCGATCCTCCTCGAACACCTCGCCGCCGCCGCGTCGGAATGCGGGCTGCGGCGGTTCGTCGCCGAGGTGCTCGCCGAGAACGCGGCCATGGTGCGCGTCTTCCGCGACGCCGGCTACCAGGTCAGCCGCGAGATCGAGGAAGGCGTGCTGCACCTCGAGTTCGACATCGACCCGACCGAGGAGTCCCTCGCCGTCGCGCGCTCGCGCGAGCAGGCCGCCGAGGCCCGCAGCGTGCACAATCTGCTGCACCCCGCCTCGGTCGCGGTGATCGGCGCGTCCGCCGAGCCGGGCAAGGTCGGCCACGTCGCCTTCGTGAACCTCCTGGCCGCGGCCTTCACCGGCACCGTCTACCCGGTCAACCCGGAGCACCGCGCGATCCGCGGCGTCCGCGCGTACCCGTCCGTGCTGGACATCCCGGACCCGGTCGACCTGGCCGTCGTCGCGGTGCCCGCCGAGGCCGTCGAGTCCGTTTTGGACGCCTGCCTGGCCAAGGGCGTGAAGACGCTGCTGATCCTGTCCAGCGGGTTCGCCGAAGCCGGCCCGCACGGCCTGCACGCCGAGCTGCGGCTGGTCGGGGAGGCCCGGGCGCACGGCATGCGCGTGGTCGGCCCGAACGCCCTCGGCGTGCTCAACACCGCGCCCGGCATCCGGCTCAACGCCACCCTCGCGCCGCGGCTGCCCGGCCGTGGGCGCACCGGGTTCTTCTGCCAGTCCGGCGCGCTGGGCACCGCGATCCTCGCCGACGCCGAGTCGCGCGGCCTCGGCCTCTCGACGTTCGTCTCGGCCGGCAACCGCGCCGACGTTTCCGGCAACGACCTGCTGCAGTACTGGGAGACCGACCCGGACACCGACCTCGTCCTGCTGTACCTGGAGTCCTTCGGCAACCCGCGCAAGTTCGCGCGGCTGGCGCGGCGCCTGGCCCGGACGAAGCCGATCGTCGCGGTCAAGTCCGGGCGGCACGCGGTCCGGCCGCAGCTGGCGGCGACGTCGACGGAGATCGACGAGGCCAGCGTCCAGACCCTGTTCGAGCAGGCCGGGGTCGTGCGCGTCGAGTCGCTGGCGCAGCTGTTCGACACCGCGCTCGTGTTCGCCCACCAGCCGCTGCCCGCCGGGCCGCGGGTCGGCATCGTCGGCAACTCCAGCGCGATCGGGCTGCTGGCCGCCGACACCGCGCGGATGCAGGGGCTGCGGCTGGCGTCGGACCCGGTGGACGTCGGGCCGCAGGCCGGGCCGGAGGAGTTCGCCAAGGCCGTCCGCGAGGCCCTCACCTCGCCGGAGACCGACGCGCTGGTCGTCGTGTTCGCGCCGCCGGTGGCGATCCCCGGCACCGCGTACGCGCGCGCCCTCCGGGAGACCGTCGTCGAACCGGGGGAGCGCAAGCCGATCGTCTCGACGTTCCTCGCCGCCGAAGGCGTCCCGGACGAACTCGCGGTCTTCACGGAAGACGGCGTGCCGACGCGGGGCTCGATCCCGTCGTACCCGAGCCCCGAACGCGCGGTGAACGCCCTCGCCCGGGTCGTGCGGTACGCCGCGTGGCGGCAGCGCCCGCAGGGCACGCTGGTGCGGCCGCAGGGCATCCACACCGAACAGGCGCAGGGCATCGTGCGCGAGCTTCTCGACGCCGACGGCGGCAAGACGACGCTGCTCTCCGACGCCGAAGTCGTGCGGCTGCTGGACTGCTACGGCGTCGACGTGGTGCCCTTCCGCATCGTGTCCACTGTGGACGAAGCGGTCGCGGCGGCCGGCGAGCTGGGCTACCCGGTGACGCTCAAGGCCGTCGACGAACGGCTGCGCGGCCGCCCCGACCTGGCCGGTGTCCGGCTCGACCTGGCGTCCGAGGACTCGGTGCGGAACGCCTACGAGACGTTGCGCGAGGTCTCCGGCGACGACGAGGTGTACGTCCAGCGGATGGCGCCCAAGGGCCTGTCGTGCGTGATCGGGCTGCAGGACGACCCGTCGTTCGGCACGCTCGTCTCGTTCGGGCTGTCCGGTTTGGTCAGCACGCTGCTGGGCGACCGCGCCTACCGGGCCGTGCCGCTCACCGACGTCGACGCCGCGACCCTGCTGCGTGAGCCGCGGACGGCGCCGCTGCTCACCGGCTACCGCGGCGACGAGCCCGCCGACCTGGCCGCGCTGCAGGACATGGTGCTGCGCGTGGCCGCGCTGGCCGAGGACAACCCCGAGGTGCGGTCGCTGGTGCTGGACCCGATCCTGGCGTCGCCGGACGGGGCCTTCGTCGCCAACGCCCGCCTGGTACTGGGGCCGCCGCCGTCGCGGCCCGACACCGGCCCGCGCCGGCTGCGCGCGATCAACCCCCTGGACTGACCGTGTCCGAACTGTCCGAACTGCTGACCCGGCACACCGGCGACCTCCCGGGCGCGGTGGCGCTCGTGGCGCACGGCGACCACGTCGAAGCCGCGGCGGCCGGTTCGGCCGACGCCCCGGGCACCGTGCCGATGGCCCGGGACTCGCTGTTCCGCATCGCGTCGCTGACCAAGCCGATCACCGCCGCGGCCGTCCTGCTGCTGGTCGACGACGGCGACCTCGCCCTGGACGACCCGATCGCACGGTGGCTGCCGGAACTGGCGTCGCCGGTGGTCGTCCGGACGCCGGGCGGCCCGGTCGACGACGTCGTGCCGGCCGTCCGCCCGATCACCGTGGCCGACCTGCTCACCTTCCGCTGCGGGTACGGCCTCGCCGCCGACCTGACGCTGCCCGCGGTCGACCTGCTGCTGCAGGTACTGGGCCACCCGGCCGCGTCGCCGCGGGCGCTGGCGCCGGACGCGTGGCTGGCGGCGCTGGCGCAGGTGCCGCTGCTGCACCAGCCGGGCGCGGCGTGGCTCTACGACACCGCCTCCGACATCCAGGGCGTGCTGATCGCGCGGGTCGCCGGCCGCCCGCTGCCGGAGTTCCTGGCGGAGCGGCTGTTCGAGCCGCTCGGCATGGCCGACACCGGGTTCACCGTGCCGACCGCGGCGCTGGGCCGCTTCACCAGCGCCTACCGCCGCGGCGAGGAGGGGCTGCGGCTGATCGACTCGCCGGAGGGCCGGTGGAGCGCGCCGCCGCCGTTCCCCTCGGGCGCCGGCGGGCTCGTCTCGACGGCCGACGACCTGCTGGCGTTCGCCCGGTTGCTGCGCGACGGCGGCACGGCGGACGGCCACCGGCTGCTGGCGCGCGAGTCGGTGCACCGGATGACGACCGACCACCTGACGCCGGCCCAGCGCCAGGCCGCCCGGCTGTTCCTGCACGGCCAGGGCTGGGGGTTCGGTGGTTCGGTCGACGTCGACCCGACGGAACCCTGGGAGGTCCCGGGCCGCTACGGCTGGCTCGGCGGCGCGGGCACGGCCCTGCACCTGGTCCCGTCGACCGGCACGATCACGGTGCTGCTCACCCAGGTCGAGCTGACCAGCCCCGCCCCCACCCCGCTGATGACGGAGTTCTGGACCCACGCGGCCCCCAGCGGGTCGTGAGTGTTTAGGCGGGTTCTAACCCGCCTACCAGGTCGTAGAGGGCGGCGACGTCGACGCCCTCGGTCAGGTCCGGCAGCTCCAGGGTCGGCAGGTCGGCC
>NZ_JBEXKX010000012.1:0-225131 GCF_040609695.1 Amycolatopsis sp. NPDC004625 | reverse complement strand
GTCCGTCCGCGATCTCGTCGCCGCCCCGTTTGGCGACCAGCCGTACGAGCTTGCGGAACTGGTCTGGTTCGAGCCCGGTGAACGGGGCAATCCACTCCGGCCGGGACGCTGTGATCACCTGAACCACACCAACATGATCAACTAGCAGCCCGCAAGCCCGACACCGGGTTACGAGACATCCCTCAGGGCGTGCTGTCGGTGTCGTGGGTACGCTGGCGTAATTCGGCGGCGCGGTGGGGATAGCCGGTGTCGTCGAAGATGGACGCGGCTTCCAGCCAGCAAGCTATCGCATCGTCGGTGCGGCCGAGATGGTTTAGACAAGTGGCGAGGGCGTCTAGCGGCTCTGCGACGGTCTCGTTGCGGCTTTGAGGTATGCGGCGGCCGATTGCAATCGCTTCTCTGCACATCCGGATCGCCTGCTTAGAGTTACACAGTCCATGCCAGGCGCGGGCGAGATGTGTCAGCGCGCATGCTTCGCCGACGCGGTCTCCGGCCTGCCGTCGCAGTCGCAGGCCACGTTCGCCATGTTCGCGGGCGAGTTCGTAGCGGCCGAGGCCGGTGTATGCCTCGCAGAGATTGCCTTCCACCACCGCCTCCATTCGTCCGGTGTCAACGCCCCGGCTCAGCGGCAGGGCCCTGTCGAGCCACCGCAGCGCCTCGTCGAACTGTCCCCGATGCAGCAACAGCAGCCCGCGATCGTTGAAGGTCCACGCTCGAAGTGTGCTGTCGTCGAGTTGATCGGCTAGGGATGCTGTGCGATCGAAATCTTCCTGCGCCTGGATCCATGCGCCGAAATAGGTCTCCATTTCTCCCCGGGAGTTCAGGAGGAGCGCTTCTAGGGAGTGATTTCCGGATTGCTGGGCGGCCGCGATTCCGAGGCCGCAGGCATTGATTGCTTCTTGTGGGCTGCCCGCGGAGTGGAGGCCACGGCAGGCGTAGGCGAGGGGAATGGTGTGGTGGTTGAGTTTGTGGTCCGCTGCGTGCTGGAGTACGGCCAGGATGTTGAAGCGTTCGCTGGTGAGCCAGGTCCATGCCTCGTCGGCGCCGACGATTTGGTGTGGGTGATCGGGTCCGATCACCACCGCGGGGAACGGCAAAGCCATGGGAAAAAGGTGGCCGTCGGCGGTACGGGCAGTGTGGGTGTACCAGGTGAGGAGGGATTCGAGGGCCTGGTGGCGCTCATCGAGGGTGTCGTGGTGGCGGGCTTGGTCGGCGGCGTAGGCGCGCAGCAGGTCGTGAAACCGGTACCGCCCGCTCGCGCCGGGTTCAATCAAATGTGCGCCGGCCAGCGCGGCCAGCAACGGGCGGGTGTCGGAGGGGGATTGTTGAGCAAGCGCGGCGGCGGCGGACAGAGTCAGGTCCGGGCCGGGGTGCAGGCCGAGGCGGCGGAACAGCAGTGCGTGCTCGGGTGGCAGTTGCTCGTAGGACCAGTCGAAGACGGCGCGGACGGCGGCGCGTTCGTCGCCGGTTTCGCTCAGGACGTCGAGGCGAGTGCGTTCGTCGGTGAGGTCGGCGACTATGTCGGCGACGCTCTGACGGGGGTGGGCGGCGGCGCGAGTGGCCGCGATCCGCAGCGCCAGCGGTAGACGCGCGCACTGGCGGATGAGGTCGTCAACGGCGTCGGGTTCGGCCGCGGCACGCCTGGCGCCGAGGATGCCGGTGACCAGGTCGAGGGCTTCCGGCGGGTCGAGCAGGTCGAGGGTGAGGCGGTGGGCGGCGTCGGTGACGACCAGCCCGGTGAGACTGTCGCGGCTGGTCACGAGGACCATGCAGCCGGGGGTGCCAGGTAGCAGGGGCCGGACCTGCTCAGCGCTGCGGGCGTTGTCCAGGACCATCAGCATCCGTCTGCCCGCCAGCAGCGACCGCAGCAGCGCTGACTGCTCCTCTACCTCGGCTGGGATCGCACGGGCAGCCACGCCGACGGCGCGCAGGAACCCGCTCAGTGCCTCCCCAGCGGTGGCGGGAGTGGCGGGGCCGTAGCCGCGCAGGTTCACATGCAGCGTCCCGTCGGGGAACCGGTCTTGGTTGCGGTGGGCCCAGTGCAGCGCGAGGGTGGTCTTGCCGATGCCTCCGGCACCGTCCACCGCAGTGATTACCACCGAGTGGGTCTCCGGTCCGCCGAGCCTGCCTTGGCCGGGGTGCCGCTCGCGGTCATGGTGGTCGGGCTCGGGCGGGGCCAGCGCGTCGAGGGCGGCCAGGTGCTCGGCGCGGCCGGTGAAGTCCCGCACAGCGGCGGGTAGCTGTCGCGGCACCAACCCGCCCGAGCTCGACTTCGAGCCGAGGCGGGGATGTCCGACGCCCTGCCGGCCGCCGCCGCGCAACGTGGGGTCAGGTGTGTAGGGGTGGTCGGGCAGGGTGATCCATCCGGTGGTGTCGGCTTCTTTCACTGTGACCGGGACAGGCCGCCATGTGGCGGGGGCAGCGGCCGGGGTGTGGCGGATGACGTCGTCGAACAGCCCGTCGGAGGCGATCACCGCCAGTACTCCCGGTGACCCGGCCAGTGCCGCTTTCAGCGGTTGGGCGTCGCACAGCCGGAACGTCCGGATCAGCGCGGCGGAAGAGATGCCATGGGTGTCGTAGCGGACCTCGCCGGCGTGCAGCGCGACCCGCAGCCGCAGCCGCTGCGCTTCTGGGTAGGTGTCGTTGTGCACGCGCAGCCGAATCACCAATACCGGCAGTACTGTTTCCACGAACCGATTTTTGTCTGTCGCAGCTGATACGAGTACGACCACTGCATCCCCGCGCATCTCCCGGTAGCAGTCCTCCCACACCACCCCGGCTGCGGTGAACGCCGTCCGCATGACCGCGTCGAGCCCGTCGCGTACCGCTGGCAGATGCTCGCCAGTCCGGCGCGGGTCCCCGAAGCCCTCGATGTCTGCGACCACGATCAGGTGGTGCCGTGATCCCGATCCTCGATCCGCCGCCATCGCCCGTCCTCTCCTCGCCTGATGAACACAAGATCCGACCACCGTCGCAAAAATCCGGCACGAGAGGTAGCCCCTGGACGGCGTTTCCTGATTCTGAATGTGTTGACGACACGGCGCGAAAGGTCCGACGTCAACTTTGTGCTGGGGGTGCTCCTCCGCCGTAGCAGGCGGAGGAGCGCATTTGGCGAGGCGCGGGCAGCCGACGGGGGTATTCGCACTGCCGACTGCAGGGCGTACGGACCGGTCCGCGGCGCTCACTACGGGCTCGCGTCGGCGGCTCCAGAGTTTGGCGTCATCTCAAGATGCGGTTAGTCTGCGCTTGTCGCGTCAATGTCATCGAGTTTGACATAGGCATGGAGACTAGCCGGAGTGCCGCGCGCGAAATTAGTGCCGCCGATCTGGACGTACCCGCCGAAGCCTGCACCGCTGAACTCTGCGTCCCAGGCGAAGCTTGCTTCGCCGAAGCTGGCGTCCGCGGCAAAACTTGCCTCGTCGAACCAGACTTCACCGTTGAAGCTCGTCTTGTCAAACCAGGCGTTCCCGGCGAAGTTCGTCGCGCTGAAACCGGCAAACCCGGCGAAGTTTGCCCTGCTGAACCAAGCGCCCCCGGCGAAACGCGCCCCTCTGAACTCCACTTCGGTTGAGAATTTCGCCTGGGCGAACCCGGCGGTCCCGGCGAAGGTCGCCTCGCCGAACCAGGCGCCTCCGGCGAAACTCGCCTTATCGAAGACGGCATTGCTGGCGAAGGCAGCGTTATCGAACCAGGCATCGCGTTGAAACCGTGCCACGCCGAACTCGGTGATCTCGCCAAAGCTCGCCTTGTCAAACCAGGCGTTCCCGGCGAAGATCGCCCCGCTGAAGCCGGCAAATCCGGCGAAGCCGGCGTTGTTAAACCAAGCGTCCCCGACGAAGGTCGCCTCGCTGAACTCCGCAGCCTTGATTCGACAACCATTGAAGTCAAAGTCGATGAGGGTGGCGCCGGTGAGGTCAACTCGGCCGACGTCGTCCCAGAAAGTGTCGACCGGGTGCTCCGGGTCGTCTCCCGGGTTGAGGTGTCTAGCGAGAAGACGCTGGGCGGTGAGGCGGACTTCGCGCTCCTGCGCTTCGGTAGTCGACGCCACGGACTTCGCTGGCACGGTCGTAGATTGCACTATCTTCACCTCGCGTCGTTTGGCTTGCGTGGTGATCAGCGGGCGTCGCATCCCGCTGAGCCGTTGGGTCTGCCCGGAACTTCGGGGCAGGGTGTAGGGACCGCGCAGGTAGGCGCAGATGACGTCGACAACAGTCTGCCGCTGCTCAGGGTTGTTCTGGGCAACTCTTTCGAGAGCGTAGAGCCCTCCGTGCCGGACGGCGGCCTTATCGGAGCCGAGCTGCTCGACAGCCTTGAGGTACAGGTCGGTGAGTCGGCGCTCGCGTGCGTCGTGCTCGGCGTGAGCGGCCGCGCGGTCTGCGGCATTGGCGTTCTGCGCTGCAATGCGTTCGGCCAGCTGGTGAGCTTCGTACTTCTGGAGCAGATCGAGTTCGGTGGACCGCTGCCGCCGGACGGCCAGCCACAGCGCCACGACGCCGCCGAAGCCGACGCCAATTGTGCCGGCGGTCCGGATCGCGTCGAGTTGATCGCGATTGGCGCCGTATCCCAGCAGCAGCCACGCCGCTGCGGCGGCGACAAGGACCATCACTGGAACGCCAGCCACCACCACCCACCGCGGGATCGGCCGCAACACCGGCCGGCCTGTCGGCACGTCACGGTCACTCGCCGTCCCCGTCGGCGTCGGATCCACACTCTCGGTCACCAGAGGACTATCGCTCGGCGACCCTGAACCGCTACGACCAGCCAACGACAGAATTCCTTCGCCAGAGCGGCCCGAGCAGGCCCCGGCAGTAACTGGCTGACTGTGGCGGCGCGCGGTCTACATCAGCGCCACCGGGCTCACCGGACAGTAACGCGTATGACTGCTCACCGATTCTATGACCATGCCACCCGCGGACACTCCGGAACCACTGACGCCTCTAGAACGCGAGCTGATCGAGCACGTCGAAGGCCGCTGGTCAAGATCCTGATCGGTGACAGTGGGTACGGAGCTGAGCGCCGTACGCTGCGGCGGCGTCACGACGCGGGCGAGGTTGCCGGCTACTGGTGCAGCGTCGGTATTCGAACCTGCATTATTCGTTGCGCCGTCCCAAACGAGTGATCAGATAGGGTGAGGTCACCGTTACCGATTGCACGGGTGGCTGTGCGAGGTGTGCCGTGGGCCGGAGGCGTGCGAGCCGGATGCTCGGCGCCTCGCCGAGTGGGCGCTCCTCGACGTCACGGTCCAGCACGCGCCCGACGCGGCGCCGACCGGCGGCCTCGTCTTGGTCGCTCATCCGCCGGCCGCCGGAAGGCTGGCCGGCCGGGTCGAGCTTCGGCTCGAGGGCGTGGAGGTCGGCTCGGTGACGGCGAGCCCGTGCGGGAGGTGCCGAATCGCGACCCTTGACTATGTCCACGTCGCCGCCGAGTACCGGTGCCGGGGCTTCGGTCGCACGTTGGTGGCGGCCGTGGTGGCGCGGGCGCCGTCGTACCGGTGGACGGCTCCGTTGCCGGACGGCCCGGTCGCGCAGTCGTTCCGTGCCCGGATCGCCATGCGCCGCACTGGTCCGCCGTGTGCCCAGGTCGGAAGCGCGGAGTTCAGGCGATGAGGGCCAAGGGAATGAGCGGGAATCGATCGTCGAGTAACGCCTTGCAGTAAAGGCCGGCCGCTCGGCGCGCAGGAGCTTGTCGTGAGACATCGCGACCGCGGTGGCCGACCACCAGCGGCGCTCAATTACGCCGCGATTCGCGTGACACTGCCGTAGACGAGGGGTTAGGGCTCGACGGCACATCGGGGGGCGTTGTGCCGCCGAGCCAGGACTGGCGATGATCGGGACGGTCGGGGGGCGTGCCGGACCGATCACCTCAGCAACCAACAAGAGGGCGTTCGGCGGCCACAATAACGTCCGGCGCTGGAGATCACCGAGACGGGTGACGCGCTGGTATCCGGGTTGCGGAGGCGTGCTGGCGAGGAACCTCCCCAGCATCCGGCGTCACCCGGCAGTTCGTGTCGCCATCGGTGGAGACGCGTCGGCGGACTTGAGCGATCGGAAGCCGGGTATGTCCGCGCGGCCGCACCGTGGGCGCGAGCGAGGTGTGGCGGAATATCCACCATCAAGGCACTGCGACGGTCTTCGGGTGCAGCTCGTCTTGCGGTGATCATCAGCACCGCGATGACCTTCGGGCGGCTCACGAGCGAGCAGATCGACCAAGCACGACAGGTTTACAACACCGAAGCCGGACGAGCCGGTGCCGCCGTGAGCTGCACCGCGGATGCCCTGCGGCACTACTGCGAGTTCCACCACCACCTCACCGCGCGCTACTTGCACCGCAACGGCTATCGGCACCCGTGGCCCCACGTACGTCCCTGGCCTGAGCCGCTGGTGATTCCATGAGCACCGGCCGGCACTCCGATCAGCCTATCGACGCGCACACTGGCCTGGCGCGCGTGCTGGGCGACGTCACTGCCGAACGAGAAGCCCAGCACGCCGCCCATGGCATCCAGCATCACCTCGCCGACGGCACCGGCGCGGAGTGGCGGGCCTTCGCCGAGCAAATGTGCGCCGAATGCGAACGCGCCGCTGCCGAAGGCCGCATGACCTGGCGGCACATCCTGCTCGAAGAAGTGGCCGAAGCACTCGCCGAGGAGGAGCCGGACCGCATCCGTGGCGAACTCGTCCAAGCCGCCGCGGTCGCCGTGCAGTGGCTCCAAGCAATCGATCAGCGACCCGCCGGCAGAACCTGCGCCGTGGTTCAGCAGCAACGGAAACAAGCCTCTGTTGCCGTCGACGCCAGATACCACAGGGGTTTGCCCGACTAGGACGCGCCGCAGTCCGACGGCCTAAGGCATCGACACACGTCGACGTCGTGCCCACGAACGCGAAGGGAAGGGCTTTCCCATGGAGATTGTTGAACGCATCACCGTCATCGGAAGTGGCTACGTCGGGCTCACCACCGGAGCCTGCCTGGCGTCACTCGGGCACACCGTCACGTGCATCGATCTCGACGGGCCCACCGTCGCAGCGCTGCGCGCGGGCCGCAGCCACGTTGCCGAACCCGGCATCGATTCGCTGCTGCGCGAAGGACTCGACGCCAACCGGCTCAAGTTCGCTTTAGCCCCCGACCAGGCGGTCACCGAGGCCAGCTTAGTCATGCTGTGCCTCCCCACGCCGTCGGCGCTCGACGGATCGGTTGACCTCACTGCGATCCGCGACACGGTCATGCGTATCCGCGACCTACTGCCGGCTGGAGCCGTGGTGGTCACGAAATCCACCACACCGGTCGGGACAACGGCCACGATCGGGTCCTGGCTGCCACGCGACGACACCGCGGTCGTGGCGAACCCAGAATTCCTCCGCGAAGGCCACGCCGTCTATGACTTCCTCCATCCCACCCGCATCGTCATCGGATCCGACGACAGCGCGGCAGCCAAACGCGTCGCAGCGCTTTACGACGGTATCCGCACCGAAGTGATCATCACCGACCCGGCCACGGCAGGGCTAGTCAAGTACGCGGCGAACTGCTACCTGGCAACAAGACTGTCGTACAACAACTCCATCGCGGAACTATGCGAGGCCTTCGATGCCGACCACAGCGACCTCGCCTACATCCTCGCCGCCGACCCCCGCATCGGCGGGGACTACCTCAAGCCCGGCCCAGGCTGGGGCGGCCCGTGTCTGCCGAAAGACGCTCGCGCACTTGTCCAGCAGGCCCACGACGTCGGCGTGCCGTTCCCGATCCTGGACGCGACTATCAGCAGCAACCAGCACCATCTCGAACCAACGATCCAGCGGCTGAGGGAAGAACTTGGCTGCGAGCTTGCTGGAACACGTGTTGCGCTCCTCGGCTTGACCTTCAAAGCAGCACCGACGACCTCCGGAACTCCCCGGCGATGCACGTCGTGCAAACACTCATCGAGCACGGAGCACACGTCACCGCACACGACCCCGCGATCACGGACACGATCCCAAAGCTGCGTGTCGCCCCTACCGTCCATGCCGCGGCAGCCAGCACGGATGCTCTGGTGCTCCTAACCGAATGGCCCGAATACCGCTGGGTGAACTGGACGACCGTAGCAACGCTGATGACCGGCGAGCTGGTCTTCGACACCCGCAACGCGCTCGACCCCGCGGTCGTTGCCGACGCGGGGCTTCGTTACGTCGGCGTGGGACGCAGGCGAACACCGATGCCGACGTAAGGCAGTACTGCCATCGTTCGGGCATCGCCAGGTAGCTGGACTCTCCAACGAATGCTGGAATCGACTCAGGACGCGATCCGTTGGACGTTCGAGGTGGTCAAATCATCGTCGGCCGGGCAGCTTTCGTTGAGGAGAGTCAAGTGATGGGGATTACCGCGCTGTTGATGATCGACATGCAGAACTCGTACGTCGCGGACGACGGTGTCCGAGACGCGTTGGGCTGGCCGCCTATTTGGCGGCTAGAGGAAACGATCGCCGCCTGCACCGAGCTGCTGGCGGCTGCCCGGGTCCAGGGGCTGCCGGTCATTTACTCCCGATCGACCGCCAGCGCGACTGGGGCCCTCGGAGAGAATCCACGCATCGCGCGGTTGCTGGCTCACCGAGGGCACATCATTCCTGAGGTGGGCAAGACCGAACGGGAGTGGAAGCGGCAGATCATGGACGCGGTCGCGCCTCAGCCCGGCGAGGTCGTGTTGGAAAAGACGCGGGCCAGCTTCTTCGACTACACCGAGCTCGATCCGCTGCTCCACAACCTCAACGTGCGGCGACTCGTCGTTGCCGGCTTGCAAACGAACGTGTGCGTCGAAGCGACCGCGCGAGCGGCTCTGGCGCAACTTCGAGGGCGCCGTGCCCAGTGATGCGGTGTCTACCGACGGCCCGCATTGCACGAGGGCGCGCTCAACTCCCTGCACGTCCTCTATACCGAGGTGGCCACGTGGCGGGAGATTCTCGTGCCCGACGCGGCTTGGGAGCGTGCGTTTGCCACGCCGAACTACGGTCGAGATCCTGCTTACTGGGATGAAACCGTCGTAAACACTCGGTTGTAATCGTGACACTGCAGTTGGTCGCAAGGTGCAGCTCGGTTTCCCAGCAGATGGCAGACGCGAAGGGGAACTGGGTGCTTTGAACACGGGGGCAACCGATTTCAGGTCAGGTCTGAGGTGGCAATCAGGGTTATTGAATGACTGGTTGACCGCAACGGTCTTCCAGGCGCTGTGGAGCGATATCAGTCGCTGGCGTCTGTCGTCCCTGTTCTGGGACCGCATCCTAAGGATGTCCGCCCGCCCAAGACTGGGGGTGTACAAAGTGGGGGAAGTTAGTTCCCTGTTGGTTCCGGGCTTCGGAAGTTCGATTGTTGTGAAAGCGTCGCAGTCTGTTTCACCTCCCGTGTAGCGGCGCACGCGTTTGAGGATGCCGAGTTTGAGTGCGGCGTCGCGGGCTCGGCGGACGGTCTTGGGGTCGAGGCCTGCTCGCTCGGCCCAGTGGCGTACGGAGATCGAGCCGTTGGTTGTGAGTGCGGCGTGCGCGAATGCGTCGAGGGCAGCACGCAGGCTGCTGACTCGTACGCCGGCGATCGTGTCGTTGCGTCCTTCGGAGCCGAATTTCTGTGCCAGATGTCGGTCTACGGCGGCGTGAAGGGCCGCCTGCACCTGCCGGAGTCGGCAAGGTGAGGGTCCACGTACGCGGCCGGTGGCGTGGTGCGGTCCGAGGCGTTTGCGCCGCGGCCGAGTTTCCGCTGCCTCGCGGAGGGCGGGTAACCAGCGGTTGCGGCGCCACACGTCCCTCCCGATGTGGGCGGCCTGGGCGGGAGAAGCCTGGTGGAAGAGATCCCATGCCTGCTGCTCGGTGAGGCCACGTTCGGCGGCGACGATGGTGGTGGCGGGTGCCCAGAACCAGCGCCGCCATGCTTTCTCGCCGATCTCGCGGGCTTTGGTGCCGCTGAGGTTGGCGAATGTCCAGGCGTGCGCGGTGCTGTGGCCGGCGCGGGCAAGGGCGAGGGCGTGGCCGTATTCGGATTCGGATCTGCTGTGGCCGGAGCCGCGTCGCGTGCCCGCGGGTCGCGCTGTATGCGTTGTTGTGGATATGACGGGCGTATCTACATCGGCCGTCTTGAGCGTGCAGCCCAGGACGGGGCTGGCCAGCCCGTGCCGGTGCGGAGAGGAGGTGAGCCGGAGGGTGGAGCGGACGGTAGCGGAGACGTTCTGCTGGCTGGCGACTGTGCGGACGACGAGCTGGAGCTCTTCGCGCAGGCACGGCGGTGTCCTGATGATGAGGTGGGTGTGGCCGGGGCGTCCGGAGTCGCGGCGCAGCCAGGGCAGCCCATAGCGGTCGGCCCAGAGGAACAGCTGTTCGGTGACCACGTCGCCAGCGTCGGCACCGGAGCCGGTGTCGGCGGGGTCGATATCGATGGCGAGCAGAGGCCGCTGGAGGGTGCCGACGATCGCGCGTGCCGCATTGTCGGCGTTGAGGACATGGGCGGCATCGTCGAGGCGTTGGGTGATCGTGTGCGCGGTGTTGTCGGTGTCGATGACGATGAACGGTGGGCCGAACAGTGCCTGGTCGAGGCGTGACGGGAGGTAGGCGTCTGGCATGGGAGTCCTTGGGAGCTCGGCGCGGCGGGGCTAAGGCGCTGGTCAGCTCGGCAAGTCAGCTCGGGCGCGCCAGGGCCAGCGCAGCGGCGGGGCGAGAGCAGCGAGGCATGGTGCCGCGGTGTCGATGCGGAGGATGGCGGCGGTCCAAGTCATCCCGATGCCGATGCCGAGCAGCGCGACACAGTCGCCTGGACTGACGACGCCGCGGGTAACCAGGTGGGTCAAGCCGATGATCTGGTCGTTGGGGCCGATGTGGCCCCACTGGTCGCCGGCGTGGCACAGAGTGCGGTCGGCGGTGATGCCGAGCGGTTGGAGGCAGTGGGCGTCGAGCAGGTGTCGTCCGTAGTGCGGCAGCAGCACCCAGCGCAGCTGGCCGAGGTCGAGCTCGGCGTCGCGGAGTACTTCGTCGATGACGGCTCGGACGCCGTCGTGGTTGCGGCGGGTGACGGAGTCGGCGCCGACGAGGTCGGTGTATTGGCGTTTGCGTTCGTGGATGCGTTCGATGCCGTGTTCGGTGGTGCCGGCGGGGGCGAAGTGGTGGTTGCCGCGGTGGAGTTGTTCAAGGGTGGGGTCGGTGTAGGAGCTGGTGGCGAGGATGTGTGCGAGGCCGGGTTGGCGGCCGAGGATGAGGGCGGAGCCGCCGTCGCCGTAGGCGATGCCGTGGTCGGCGGTGAGGTGGTCGAAGGCGGGTGGGCCGAAGGTTTCGCCGCCGGTGAGCAGGACGGTGTCGAGGTCGGGGCTGCCGGCGAGGACGCGGGCGGAGATGTCGATGCCGCCGACGAGGCTGTTGCTCATGGCGTTGAGTTCGGTGGCGATGCCGCGGCCGGCGGGCAGGCCGAGGCGGGTGCGGACGTAGGCGGCGCGGGACCAGAAGTCGATGCCGCGGCTGCCGCGCCAGATCGCGGCGTGGAAGTGCAGGTCGGGAATGGGCAGTGGGTCGGTGGTGGTCATGGCCATGCTGGCGAGGGCGTTTCGGCCGGCGCGGACGGCGAGATCCATGCCGGTGCTGTCGCCGGCGATCGACACGGCGCGCTGGCTGGTCGCGCCGTGCAGTGTCCGGCTGGACTCGAGGTCGTCGACGGCGACGATCTCGCCGAGCGCGGCGCCGACGCCGCGGAGGTGCAGGTTTCGCCAGCGCATCGTTAGCACCGCCCGACCTGGCTAGGGCGTGCCGAGGTGTCGGTGTGGTCGGTGATGATGGCGTCGACCGAGGAGTAGTAGGCGCGGAGGTGATGGGTCTTGATTCCGGCGCAAGCGGTGATTTCGTCGAGCGTGAGCGGTCCGCCGGGTGGCGGGTCGTCGAGTAGGTCGCGGGTGGTGTCGGTGATCCAGGTGCGCATGACGTCTTCCTGATCGAGCCGGTCGTGTGGCACGCCAGGTGACGGGGAGGGCGCCGAATAGGACTGATCGGCGGGTGGCGTGGTGTTGGACGGAGGGTGAGAGCGGAGTCAGGCTCGGCGGGCGCGGCCGCTGCGCCGGGTGAGTAGTGCCTTGTGGTGGGCGCGGCGCAGGTCGGGGATCTGGTCGCGGGCGACAGGGTCGAGTTCGGGTATGCGGTGGATGTCGGTGTCGAAGGCGGGGTCGGTGCGGAAGATCAGCGCGAGGACGGAGGCGTTGTTGCTGAGGTTGACCACCGCATACGGCAGCGTCGGCGGAATGTAGATGATGTCCCCGGCCTGCGGGTGGAACGGTTGCATGGTGTTGCCAGAGAGGACGGCGACGTGGCCGCTGATGATCGCGATCGCGGTTTCGGTGGTGTCGTGGAGTTGCGGGGCGAGAGTGGTGGCGCCGGGCAGGTGCATCCGGCCCCCGGAGAGTGCGCGGGTGGGCACGATCCCGGTGCGGAGGATCGGGGTGAGCGTCTCGCCTTCGTCGGCAAGCTGGCCGGCGGCGGACGGCGTCGGTGTGGTCGTGGTGTGCATCTCGGCGGTCCTTTCGGTGGGTTCAGCGGGCCGGGGTGTCGGTGGTGTGGTGGGCGAGTTCGCATGCGAGTGCGGCGTTGGCGACGGCGTCGGGGACGAGCCGGCGTCCGTGGCCGCAGGCGGCGGCGACCGCGAGTACGGGCCGGTCGAGTTCGGTCTCGACCAGCCCGAGCGCGACGTGGGAGTCCTTGGGGTGGGTTTCGTCGACGAGGCCGGCGATGACGTCGATGTCGCGGCGCAGGTGTCGCAGGGCGCGGTAGAACCGCGGGTCCGTCGGGGGCGCTTGGGTGCCGGTGCACATCGGGATGTGTACGGCCGGCATCGGGATCCGCAGCCGGTGGAGCTGCTTGTGCAGGGCGTTGAGGAACTGCACGGCGGGAACGAGGTCGGTCAGGGCGAATAGCGGCTGGTGGCCGAGGTCGCCGTGGCAGAGGTGGATCCGCCAGGTCGCCTCGCGCGGGCCGTCGATGAGAACGCGCGTAACCTGCTTGGCCAGCGCCCGCACCGCGGCAGGCCAGAGTGGCCGCGGGGTGCGGTCTAGCGTCGCGAGGACGGCGGGTGTCTCGAGCTGGAAGACGACCTGGTTGCCGTACCACTGGTGGATGGTGTGGACGTCGTCGAGCACGGCCTGGCGGAATACCGGTAGGTGCGTGACCGCGGCGGCGGGGCTGCCGAAGGTGAACAGCGCCAAGTCGTAGGGGTTCGGGATCGACACCTGGTGCGGTGGGAAGTCGCGGTCGTCGTGCAGCTGGGCGCGGGCGGCCATGACGGCGGCGGTGTGGGCGGCGCGGCCGAGGGACAGATCGTCGGATTCCAGCCAGTGGCCGTGCTTGAGACGGTAGGTCGGCATGTCGTCGTAGTCGGCGGAGTGGCCGGTGCGGACGGGTTCGAGCGCGTCGATGGTGGCGAGGCCGTCGAGCCAGTCGATGACCCACCGCGGGTCCGGGTCGCACGGCAGCCCGGTCAGAGCCGTCGTGTTGGGGGCGTGGTCGAGGAACCACTGCATCATCTGCCTGTGGTCGCCGGTCATGGCGGCGGGTAGCGAGCCGACGAAGTGCACGGCCCGGACGTCTTCGGATGACGTGAGGTCGAGCTGGTTGTTGCCGGGGTGGCTGAAAACGAGCGTGGACATGGGAATCTCCCCTGGTGGGCGAGTGGGATCGGTTGAGTTGTGCGGGCGTGGGGAGGGCCGCCCGGCGGGGACATGGGAACGAATGGGGTGCGCGGGCCCGCGACGGAGGGATTGAGGTCTGCGGGCCCGCGCGGCCTGATGGTGGTCAGCCGGTGACGGCGACGTGTCCGGGCTTGGGCTGCGGCTTGGGTGCGGTCTGGTCACCCGGGTTGTCGCCTTGCTGGTGTCGCTGGCCCGGCACATCCGGTCGGGAGCTCCCGGGTGCGCTGGGTTTGTGCGTCGGTGCGGGGCGGGTGCCGGTGGGCAGGTTGTCCGTAGGCGGTGTGGTTCCGGCGCTGCAGCTGACCGTCGCCACCGTCACCGTGATCGCCGTGCCTGAGGTCGGCTTGTTCGGTGCCCCGGACTCGTTCGTGCGGGTGGGTGCGGTGCTGGTGGTGACGGTGATGACCCCGGCCGTGCCGTGGCCGCCGGGGGAGACTGTGATGTTGCCGCTGCCGCTCTTGGGTGCGCTGGTGGTGATGGCGCCGTTGCGGCAGGTCGCGGCGAACGGCCCGACCGTGGTCCCGCCGACCCGCACCGACGCGACGCGGGCCTCGGCGAAGCCCGCGCCGGCCTGCAGACTGATGCCGCTGGCCACCACGGCACGGCTGGGACTGGACACCGACCCGCCGGCGGACTTGATCGCGCTGCTGCTGGACACGCTCGGCTGGGCGAGGAGGTGTTCGCCGCCGGAGACGGAAATCCCGGTCGCTGTCGACGCCGCCGCGGCTGCCGCGAGGGCGGGCGGCGCGGCGGTCGCCGGGGTGCAGCTGGAGGTGAGCGTGGTGAGGGTGCCGACGAGGAGCGCGCCGGCTCCGGCGGCGGCGAGTGCGGTGCGAGTGGTGTTCATGGCAGATCTCTCCAGAAGTGGTGGCGTGGTTGGGTTAGCGGATAAGGACCGGGGTGCCGATGGGCACCGGGTCGACGGGGTTGGTGAAGGTGGTCAGGGCTTCGGCGGGGACGCGGATGCATCCGTCGCTGGACGGTCGGCCGAACACGTCGGCCGTGGGCCAGCCGTGGATGCCCGTGGTGCCGGGCCCGCCGCCGTAGGTGGAGAAGGTCGCCGAGTGGATCCCGAGCGGGAAGATCACCGGGCTGAACTTCTGCTTCGTGTCGGTCATCGAGGCGAGGACGAACGTCCGCCCGGCCGGGGTTGGTGCCGCTGCGGTGCCGACGCCGACGCTCCAGGTGCCGATCTGCTGGTGGTCGCGGTAGAGCGTCAGTCGGAACGCGGCCCGATCGATGACGATCCGGTCGGTCGTCGACCGGGTCGTGAGTGTGCTGTCCTGGGTGGACAGCCAGCCGGTGGAGCCGTTGGGCTTGGACGGGAGCAGCACCTGTACCCAGCCCGGTTCCTCGGCGATCACCGGAACCCACGTGTCGGACCCGAGCTGCGTCGTCGGCAGGACGGCGATGGCCGGCCCGCCGGGCTGGTCGAACACCGGCACCGGCTCGGTGGGGTGAACGACCTGCCCGTCAGGGACCTCCTCGGCTGTCGTGTCCTGCGGAGCGGCCGGGATGGTGCCGAAGGTGCTGGCCTCGGGCAGCACAGCCGGATTCGGGACCGCGCGGGCCGCCACGACCGGGGCCTGCAGTTCGACACCGAGCTCGACCGGCTCGGCCCCGCGAGCAGCGTTGGGCGCAGGCTGCGACGGTGCGAGCAGCGCTCCGGCGGTGCCAGCCATGGCGATCCCGGCCAGCCAGAGCGCGAGCGCTCGCCACTTGTTCGGTGCCGGCTGTGGCAGTTCGGACATGGAACTGTCCTTCCTGGAGTCGATAGAGGCCGCAACGGGCCCGCCCGCCGTCGAGCGGGCCCACCGCGAAGAAAGGCTGTGGTTACTGGGAAAGTGCGCCGATGAACCCGTCGGCGGGTGTGCCGAGGCCGGTGACGGGGTCCCAGCCGGGACCGCTTTGCAGGTTCTGCGGGCGGGCGTCGAAGTCGATCAGGTAGCTGCCCTGCCCGCCGGGGACGGCGACGCCGCCGAAGGCGTGCATCATCGGCGTCCACACCCCGGCCCGTTGTGGCGTGACGTCAGCGATCGCGCCGGACTCGCGCAGGCCGTACAGGACGGGGGTGAGCAGACCGGCGCGGGCGTTGCCGGAGCGGGCCTGCTGCGCGTCGACGACGAGCCCTGCGATCAGCGGTGACGCCAGCGAGGTGCCGCCGTAGGAACCGATCCCGAACTGACCTTTGATGGTCTGCCCGACCAGCATCCCGGTGTAGGAGTCGGCCAGCGCCGCGATGTCCGGCACCGCCCGCTTCCCACCCGCGCCGGAGACGACACCGCTCTGCCAGTCCGGCGCGTCATACAGCGCGGAAGGTCCGCCGCCGGCGCCCGAGGCGAACGGCCCGTCGGCGTCGCGCTGCGGCGCCCAGGTGGTGCCGGATTGGGTGTTGCCGCTGTTCTCCCACCCGGTCAGCACCGTGGCCTGGTTGTTCTGGTCCAGGCCGACGCTGGTCCCGCCGACCGCCACGACCCAGGGGCTCGAGGAGGGGAAGCTGGTGGTCGCGTGTCCGATGGGGCCGGAGTTGTTGCCGGCGTCGCCGGTGGACACGGTGATGGTTTGGCCCTGGATCGCTGCCTGCAGCGCCATGCTGTTGAACTGGTCTCGCGCCGCCTGCGGTAGCGAGCGCTCGCCGTCGGCGTTGCCGTAGCTGTTGCTGATCACGTCCACGGCGTTGTCGGTGACGGCCTGGTTGAACGCGTCGTAGATCCCGGTGCCTTTGCAGGTTTTCCCGGCGTAGTAGCGGATCTTCGCGGCTGGGGCGATTGTGTGGGAGGCTTGGACGTCGAGGGTCTGTTCGGCGTTCCAGCCGTCGGCGCCGCATTCGGTTGCGTCAGTGAACCCGCCCTGGGGCAGGACTGCGCTGTACTGTCCGTCGGCCAGCGGCGGGACGCCGAGCTGGGCGGCGGCCTGGTTGGTGTCGGCCACGACGGTGTCGGAGTTGTAGGCGCCGACGACACCGATGGTCGTGCCCGCGCCGGTGTTTCCGTTGCTCAGCTTGTACATCGCGCGGACCTGGGTGCCGGTGTAGCCGCAGAGCGAGTTGGACTGGAAGCCGGCCGGGTACTTCTGCGGGACGTCGGTGTTGTTCTGTTCACCCCACCAGCGGGCGCAGTGCTGCTCGGCCGTCGCCGCGGCCGGGTGGGTGTGCTGGGGTTTGAGCAGGGTGGCGCTGTCGTCCAGGCCGAGCACGGCGGTGATCGAGGCGCGCAGCGAAACTGGAACGGTGACCGGCGACGCCGGAGCGGTCAGGGTGCGGACCGTGCCGTCGATGCGAGTGCGGAACGCGGCGATCCGCGTCCCGAACGCGGTTTCCAGCGCTGCGGTGGGGGCTTCGGCGTCGACGAAGTGCCAGTTGGCGCTGACCCCGGTCACGTGCAGGCCCTGCGCGGCCAGCCACCGCGATACCTGGTCGACGGTGTCCTGGGTGGCGGCGAATCGGTCGAGGAACTCCTTCGAGGACAGGAACTTGCCGTGTTCGGCGCTGCCCGGGGTGGCCAGCTGTGCGGCGAGTCGTTCGGCGCCGGCCTGGTCACGGAGCGCGAGTGCGACCTTGATGTGCCGGACGGTGTTCCTGTTGGCGCGGGCGACTTCCGTGTGCGGGGTGGCCCAGGCGGGAATGCTCCCGGTGATGGGAGTGCGGTCAGTGGTGTCGCTGGCGGGCGTACTGGGTGCCGCGCCGGCGGTGGCCGCGGTGGAGACGAGGAGGGCCGCGGTCGCGGCGAGGGCATGCCAAAGACGGCTGTGCATCGAGGTTTCTCCTTGAATAAAAGGGAAAGCCGTCCAGTGCGACATCCGTCGGTGACGGGCGTACTGGGAGGCGGGCCTCGTGCCGCAGCCGGGAATACGCAGAAAGAGGGCTGAGCGGAGACTTCGGACGTGTGGACCGGCCGTGCGGGCCCGGTCATCACGCCGGTCGCTGCGCGACCGGCGAGGATCAAAGTCGGAGGTGATCGCCGGATCGAGATCGCTACGGCGGTCCGCGAGCCTTTACGTGGAATACAGCAAATAGTGTGAGCACGGGTACGTCCCAACATATCGGCCGACCGTGCCTGCGCCACGCCTCCCCCGGCGTGAGCACGATCCGCCTTGCTGAAACGAACAATAACTCGATCTTGGCAAAAGTCAACAACCGTTGCGCGAACCGGCTGGGCGCGCACGCACGGTAAGCCGCTTTCTCTGCCTGTTGTTGCCATGCGTGTCTTATTGGGTGCTCTTCGTGAGCTGCCGCCGTGTGGCTTTCCGGCCGATTGACCGAAAATCGGCGCTACTACTGACTGTAGCCACCTGGCGGCCGCCTGGTTGTTGACGATTAACCCGATTGAGTGTTCCCTGGTGAATGCCTGAGGATCACGGTGTTACCCGTGGTAGGAAACATGACGCGGGGCGCGGTACGCCTGGGGTGATCGCAGCGCTCGCCGGCGAGGACGGAGCAGGCGCAGGGTAATGCCTGTGACGAGCAGGGACGGCGGTGGGAGGGGCAATGTCGGAGTCGCGCACCTCGGCGCGATGCGCCGGAGTGATCAACGGCGTGACCCCCTGGCGCCATGGCGCATAGACCATCGCCGAGCGCCGGTCCTCCGGGCGTGGCCTATCCGACGGTGCTGGTCGGCCAATCACGCAAGGTGACCGAGGTCGAGAGCTATATCGACAACGGCGCCCGCCTGGTGACAGTGACCGGCAGTGGCGGAGTGGGAAAAACGCGACTAGCCGCTGAAGTATTCCGGCAGCGACGCGACGCCTACGACGCGGCGGCCTTCGTTCGCCTCGCCGAAATGAGCGACGACGCGGACAGTGAAACGACCCTCGAACGAATCTGCAACTTGCTACTCGCAGTTTTACGTGTCGCCAATCATCAGCCAGATGCCCAACCGCTGGACGTACTGATCGGGTTCCTGCGCGACCAACGAGTCCTGCTCGTACTCGACAACTGCGAACAACTGCTCGCGTGCGTCCAGGAACTCGTGGACCTGCTGATCAACCAGACGCCGCAGCTGCAGATCGTCGCGACCAGCCGCGCCTGGCTGCAGATCCACGGCGCGCGCATCGTGCACCTGAATCCCCTCCGCGTCCCGGAGGAGGACGCCGACCGCGTCCAGGCCGAGGAATGCGACGCCGTCCGGTTGCTGCAGGACCGTGCAGCCCTGGCCGGGCGGCCGCTGACCGTCGACGAGGACTGGTCGGCCATCGTCCGGCTCGTGCGCTGGTCCGACGGCATTCCACTCATCCTGGAACTCGTCGCGGCCCAGCTGAGCACCGGCCGCTCGCCGGCCGTGGTGTTCGAACGGCTGGAAGGCGGGCTGTCACTGCGATACGCCCCGGGCACCCGCGGAGTCCAAGCCCACCACCTGGCCCTGGACGTGGCGATCGGTGAGTCCTGGAAGCTGTGCAGCGAGGTACAGCAGCGGGTGTGGGCTCGCCTGACGACGTTCACCGGCGGCTTCACCCTCGAAGCGGCCGAGGAAGTCTGCGCCGACGAGTGCGTCGACCGTGCGGAGATCCTCACGACGCTGGACTACCTGGTCACCCACTCGATCATCGACGGCGCGTCCGCAGACGGCCGCTACCGCCAGCACAACTACCTACGCGAGTACGGCCGACGACGCCTGCGGCTCTTCGGCGACCAGGACACGATCGAGGAACGCCACTGCGCGTGGACCGCGCAGCTGGTGCGCGATGCGGCCGAAAACTGGTTCGGACCGGACGAGATGACCTGGCTGAACCAGATCAATGCCGAGTCCGGCAACATCACCGCAGCCGTGAGCTGGTGCGCCGACCACGGGCAGGCGGAACGCGGGCTGACGATCATGGTCGACCTGCTGCGCACCCGCGCGCCGTACTTTTTCGCCACGGAAATCCCCGCCTGCCGCCAAGTGGAAAAACTCCTGCAGGCGCGCACCGCGGCGCCGTCGCCGGTGCGGGTCTCGGCGCTGGCGATGGTCGGCTGGATCTGGATCGCACTCGGCACCCGCGAACGCGGCAAAGCTCACCGCGACGAATGCCTCGACCTCGCCCGGCAGATCGGCATGGAGAACGCGCCCGCGGTGCAGTTCATCGACGGCACCTACGACACGCTGGCTCTGGGGCTGCGCAGCGGATACGCGAAGCTGGAGGCAGCCCGGGAAGGATTCCGCGCGGTCGGCGCCCACGGCTCGGCTTACATGGCCGGGCTGTTCCATGCCTTCACTGCCGGCTTGCTCGGTCCGGTCGAGGAGGCCGACCGCATGTCGCAGTGGTGCCTGGACGAGGCCCACACGCGCGGCGCGGAGTGGGCGATCACCTGGGCGGAATGGACCCGCGGCCTGCCGGAAGGCTCGCAGCCGCAGGCCAGCGCCCGAAGCGCCCTGCGCGCGCAGGTGAAACTCGGCGACCTGTGGGGACCCGCGTGGGGCGTGGAAGAAGAAGCCCGCAAACGCGTGCTGGCGGGCGATCTTGTCGGCGCGGCGCACCTGTACGGCGGCTCGGACAGCCTGCAAGCGCGCCATGGCGTCTGGTTCAACGGCCTGCCTGGTTGGCGCCATCACCGAGACATCGCGATCGACACGATCACCGAACGCATCGGCGAGGAGGCTTTCGAGGCGGCCCGCCGGGCCGGAAGCCGGTGGCGGGACGACCGGATCGTGGCGTTCGCGCTCGGCGACACCGACCCCACGTCGCCGTCGCTGACCGAGCGGCAGTGGCAGATCACGCGCATGGTCAGCGAAGGAAGGTCGAACCCGGAAATCGGTGCCGTCCTGCACAACTCGGCACGGACGATCGAGGGCGATCTGACGAGGATCTACCGGCTGCTGACCCTGCGCGGCCGCACGGAGCTCGCCGAGTGGTATCGCACGTACGACGCGCCTAGCGACGGCTCCACCGCACCGGCAACGCCGCCACTCCGCGGATGACCCCGAAGGTGCGCCGCACGGTGGCGTCCGGCTGAAGCCGGAAATCGGGAAGCGCGCTTAGCAGCTCCTCCAGCATGACCCGCAGTTCGACACGGGCCAGATGCCGGCCGAGGCAGCGGTGCTCACCTGCACCCCACCCCAGGTGCGGTGCCCGGCTGCGTTCACGGTCGAGCCGGAAAACTTCGCCGTCGGCGAAGTGCCGTTCGTCGCGGTTGGCGCTGCCCCACGCCAACAGCAGCCGGTCCCCGGTTGAGAGGGGCATCCCGCCGAGCTGGGTGTCGGCGGTGACGGTGCGGCCGGTGGCCGCGACGGCCGGCTCGCAGCGGACCAGCTCCTCGACGAACGGCGCCAGCAGCCCCGCGTCGCCCGTCACGCGCTCGCGCAGGGCGGAATCGTCCAGGAGCTGCAGGATCGCGGTGGCACAGGAGTCCGCGGTAGTCAGGTGCCCGGCCGCGACCATCAGCATGGTCATCTTGACCAGCTCGTCCTCACCAGCGGCGTGCCCGTCGGCCTCGGCAGTGACCATGCACGAGAGCAGGTCACGAGCAGGATGACTGCGGCGTTCGCGGATCTGTCCGAGCAGGAAGTCCGCGTACACCCGCCCGACCTGCTGAGCCTCGGTCAACGTCTCGGCGTCGTAGAGCGCCCGGACATGCTCCGAGAGCCACGCCCGCTCCAGCTCCGCCAGCCCAAGGACCCGTCCGATCACCAACGGCGGCACCTGCTGGGTGTAGCTGCAGACCAGGTCCGCCGCACCGCGAGGGATCAGCTCCTGCAGTGTCTCCCGGCAGATAGCACGCACGTACTGCTCCTGGGCCGCAGCGACCGCCGGTGTGAAGAAGTCCATCAGCGCCCGTCGCCACTGATGATGATGCTCCTCGTCGGTCTCGAACATCGGCGCCACGGCCTCCCGCATCTCGGTGACGACCGCCGCCGCGCCCAGCCCGTCGACGTAGGCGCTGAACCGGTCCGGCGCCTGCGCCACCTCACGGATCTCGTCGTAACCAGTGACCAGCACAAACCCCTCCAGCTCACCGCTGCGCGCGACCGGACACCCTCGGCGGATCGTCCCCAGCGTCTCGTAGGCCCTCTCGGCGATCGCGGGATCGAGATGGTTGAACCCCCGTGCCAACGCCCTCGGCTCAGTGTCGGCACCGGGCGTCGGCGCGTCCCCCGTATTCAGCACCATGACGTCCTGACTAGTCGGCCGCAGACCACGGAATCAACCCTCTACCAGGCAAGAATGCGGTCCGCGCGAGAAATTTGCGGACCCGCATCGATCCCGGGACGACCGCAAACACCCCCGCATGGCCCCCGCCATCAAACATTGCGGGATCCGGCGGGCGTATCCGGGCGTCTGAGGTGTATCGCGTCCGTCAAGATGGCGGCAACGCTCTGACCTGCTTCGATGAAGATCCATCGGGGCAGCGTCGACCAGGGGGCCGGCGGGGACCGGCGGGATCGGCACAACATCCAGGGGACAACGTTGAACAACACAGGATACAAAGACCAGGAGTTCATCCGGCGCTGCGAAACCCTCATCGCCACGCTGCCGATTCGGTATCCGTTCGAGCTACGCGCGTTTCTCAACGCGCTCGGAAAGCAACGGGGAATGACCGTGGTCCTGGGGAGGATGCCGAGCGGGCGCGGCGGGACCAGCGGGCTGCTGGTGCGCATGCGGACGCAGTGCTGGCTCGGGGTCGCGGCCGCCGCCGTCCCGGCCCACGTGTTCCACATCGCCTTCCACGAGGTCGGGCACTGGCTGCTGGGCCACCCGGGCGACTATGTCTGCGGACGCCGCACCAGCATCGACGACCGCCGCGAGATCGAAGCCGAGCAGTTCGCCGACCTGCTGCAGGCGCACGTGCGGGCCGGGACCGCACGCCACTGCGATCGCCACCTCCCGCCAGGCCGCACAGCCCTGCGCGCGGCCTTCGGCGCCCGTCGCCACCTGGCCGCCGATGCCTGACGCGGTCACCGTCCTCTGGTACGGCGCCGCAGCCGCAGGCGTGGCCGAATCGGCCCGGAAGGTGCTGGTCAACCGCGGTGTCGGCTACACCCTCAGCCGCCACCTGCTGACCGCCGGCATCGCGAGCATGGCCCTGTCGATGGCGGCCGGTAACCCGATGACCTTGGACTGGGCCGACCACCTGACCGGGCTGCACAACGTCGCGATCGTGGTCCACCACCTGCTGGCGATGCTGGCGATGGTCTTCTCTGCCGCGTTCCTGCACACCCTTGGGCAGCTCCGCCTTCCCATGCCCGGCGTGGTCACGATCTTTCTGACCTGCGCCACGGCGATGGTCACCCTCTATGTACTGGCCGGCGCGCACACGCCCTGGTTCGCCTCGCCCAAGAATCCGGCACCGCCTTCCCAGCTTTACAGCGCGATCTACCTCGGTTACGTGATCGGCTGGCTGGCGCTGCTACTGCTGGGGCTGACCGTGGTGGCGAGGGGTGAGGTGACCGCGGTCCGCGGCGGCGTAGCCCTGGCCCAACTGGGTATCGCGGTGTCGCTGGTCGGGCTGTGCTGGCGGTTCGGTGGCGCCCTCCGGCTCCTGGCCGACCCGGACCACCTTCCCCGGGGCAGTCACTTCGGGGTATTCACCGACGCCGCCGGGCTGCTGCTGTTCGTCCTGGGCTCGCTGTTCGCCGCCGCGACCCGCTCGGTGTTCGACCGGCGCGACCGGCGCCGCAGCGCACGCCAGGACGCCGCGATCGAGCGCCTCTGGCGGCAGGCACGGATCCTGCTCGCCAGCCGCCGCCGGCCGCCACTGTCCCAGGCTCAGCAGCGGGTCGAAATCGAGGACGGACTGCTGATTCTGGACCAGATGATCGACCCGGCGACGCGCTGCGCGATACGGCACGACCTGCGGGACCTCACCATCATCTACGGCGTCGACATCGAACCGATGGCCACCGCCGTCGAAATCGAGATCGCGATAGCCGCGCTCGTCGCGCACTTGTCACACCCATCGGGGAAGCGCACCCGTGATGGCACCGGCGATGCTGAGGATGGCGAGGCGTGGTGGCCGGAAACCGAGCGCTTGCGCGTCGACGACGGCACACGCCTGACCTATCTGGCAGCTGTCGGCGAGGCGCTGAGCGACCGCCGGGTGCAGCGGCTCGCGAAGAAGATGGGACCGACGCAGTTCCCCGCCGGCAGCCGGACGTGATGACGGACGGCCCGGTTGTCGGACCCGTCAGCCGGGCCGCTCGTGGCCGGCGTCGCGGGCGGTCTGGGCGATCCGATCCAACACCTTCAGCAACTGCTGCTTGTCCGCTTCGTGGGCTCCGTCCAGGTAGCTGGTGATCGTGCGGGCGTCGACGCCGACCCCGCCGAACTCGGTCATCAGCTCGTGGGCTCGGCGGTCGGTCTCGTCATAGGGCAGCGCGAACTCCGCGGCCGCAACGTGGGGGTCGAGCAAATCCTGGTGGATTCGCCAGAACGCGGCCAATGCCCGGTTGATGGACGGGCGGGTGTTTTCCCGGACCCCGCCCTTGAAGTTGTGAAGGGCCTGTTTAGTCAGGGGGACCCTGCTGCGGGCCTGAACCCATCGCGCCACCAGCGGCACCCGCGCAACGAAGTTCCGGAACCCGGGCGTCTCGTCGGTGGCCAGGCGGGCGATCTCGTCGGGATCGACGACGGCTTCGCCCTCGAGTGCGTAGTAGGTCGACCGGTGGTCGAACAAGTACGTCAACCGCTCGGCGAAGGTGTCCAGTTTGAGCAGTTCGAGGGTGAGCTGCTGTTGCTCGGCGTAGGAGCGCTGCGGGAGCGGCGAAGTCAGGTGCTCGGGCGCAGTCGATTCCCAGCTGTCGAAAAGCGGCTCATCCTCGTACCGTCGGCCCACGCCGCACCCCGCCCATTTTCGTCACCCTCGGCGCTGACTTCGTCGTGATGACTCGTGTTTGACACATCGCAAGTTACGTCTACCATCGAATGCAAAGAGCCACACTCGTTGCGAGTATCTTCGGTTTACCGAGAGAAAGCAACCCACGCCACCCCGTACAGGGGGTTGGAGCACGGTCCCATTGCGACCGCCGCACCCTTCACCGGCGCACCACCACCGCTGAGGGGAGGCCCGTCATGACCGCATCCAACCTACCTGCGGATGTCCGCTCCATCGTGTACTCGCCAGCTACAGGTCGGCAGCGCCAGCCCGTCCCAGCGGAAGGAGCGGCCGAGCTCATCGACTGGTCGCCGTTTGGTCGCGTCGTGGCGATTCTGGCCGCCTCTCCGGGTGCTGGTGCGACGAGCGCCGCCGTTGCGATCGCCGACGCCCTCCAGCTGGCGGGTCGGTCGGTGCTGCTCGTCGATGCCGGTGATCCCGTCCGATCCGGACTCGGGCGCGCCGCGCGGCTCGACGGGCCGCGGCGCGACGGGCCCGGCCCCGCGGCCGGGGTTCGTTTCTCCCGGCGCGCCCGGGCGATACTTGCCCGCCTCGACGTGGCGGAGAGCGCTGTAGAGCCGGTGATGTTCCCGCCGCCGCCGTACTGGCACCCAGGCGGCGCGTGCGGTGTCGACGTGACCGTGGTCGACATCGGCCACGACCCCTGGCGGCTGGCAGCCGACCCCACGCTCGGCCCGGGGCAATGGCTGCGCGTCGGCAGCCCCTCACCGATACCCGTTCTGGTGGTCCGGCCCACGGTGCCCGCGCTCGCGCACGCCGAACAGGTCCTGGCCCGGTTGGAGCCGTGGGTGCGGGCGGCCGCGGTGACCCCGCCCACGCAACTGCTCGTCGTGGGTGCCCGTCGATGGCCGAAAGGTGTGGCCGGTACTGCGGGCCGCCGCACCAGCGTCTTGCTCCCCGACGCCGTCTTCTTCCCGCACGAGCGTGACGTCGCCAGCCAGGGCATCACGGCCGACGTGACGCCCGCTGCGCTGCGCTCAGCCGCCGAACAACTGCTCCGTTCCTGGCACGTGCTGAAGCCGCCGACACGCCGCCTGGCGCTGCGGTGGCCGCGGATCGTGCGCGGTCGTGTCCGCGACCCCGACACCGACTGAGCCCACCCGTCGTTCAGCCGAGAACAACTTCAACGCCCTCCCACCTGATCCGCCTGACATGACGTCGGGCGGCGCGATGTGGAGGGCGCGATGTCCGCGCACAGTGCCATCGACTGGCTCGTCCAGATCCCCAATCCGACACCCGTGCAGCCCGAAGTCGGTGGCGACAAGATTTTGGGGCTGCTCAACAACGTCAAGTGGGGCGCGGGAGTCGCGCTCATCGCCGGGTTCTTCATCGGCCTGATCGTCTGGGTCGGCGGCCGGTGGGTCGACCACCACCGCGCCGGGAAAGTCGGCGTCGTCATGATGCTCTGCGCCGTCGCCGGCGCGATCCTCTACGGCATCGGCTGGTCGCTCATCAACTCTTTCGCGGGCGGATGAGCCATGTTCACCACCAGTCCATCCCCACGCGCCCGCACTCGCGCCCGCCGCTGGATCACCGTCACCGCCGTGCTCGTGGTGGCGATTGCGGTCGTCCTGATTGCTCGGCACGCGACGAAACCGCCTGCGTCGCCGACGACAACGCCCCTGCCGGGCGCCGCGCCTATGCGCACATCCACAGCAGCGGTCGACGAGGCGACCGCGCTGGCGACTCGTCCCATGCTGGCCCTGCCGCCGGAGGCGGCCCTGCCGCACGAGCTCACCACCGCAACGGCCGGGCCGCCGATCACCGTTCCGCGACCGGCGCCGATGGCGGACCGGGTGATCTCCGACGAATTCCCGGCCACTGCAGAAGGCGCGCTCGGCTGGCTGACCGATTTCAACGAGACCGCGCTGCGCGGCGGCGACCCGGCCACCTACGTGCGCGCCTACACCGAATCCGAGCTCCCGCACGCTCCATCCCCGCAAGGCAGCGGCCCGCTCGCGCTGCTGACTTCGTTCCGGGAACGCGCCGGCATCCACCCGGGTGAGACCATGCCCGGCTTGACTGTGACCTACGAGGTCACCCAGGGTCTGATCAAGGGCACCGCCGACGGCGGGCGGTTCGCGGTGGTGTGCACGCTCGGTCAGCTCGACTTCGGCTACCAGGGCCGGGCCACGAGCATGGGCATCGGCGACTGCCAGGCGTTGCGCTGGACCGGCAGTGCCTGGCGCATCGCCCCGGGTTCCCGCGCCGCCTACGCCTCCTGCGCGTGGCCGGGCAGCTCCGAATCCGTCGTTGCCGGCTACCGTCCCCTGAACCGGGACGGTGCCCGATGAACCCCTTGGATCTGTTGAAGAAGCTGGGCGAGCTGGCGGGCGAGGGGATCGGCGCTCTCGCCGGCGGCGTCCTCGAGCCGCTCATGGCCGCTACCTGGGCCGCCGCCTTGTTCATCCTGCGCACCGCCTTCGCACTCGTCGACCAGTTCTCCGTTTTCACGGTGTCCACCACGGACGGACCGGTCTCGATCTTGTGGCCGATGACGCTGTGGATCTCCGGAGCCATCGCGCTGGGTATGTTCTTCTGGCAGATCATCACCACCGTCCTGCACGGCGGCCGCGGCTTCATCCGCCTGATCACCGGCCCCATCCAGTACGGAATCGCCCTCGCGGTCACCGTCAGCGTGATCGCCGCATTCCTCACCGCCGCCGACGGCCTGACCGAAGCGATCCTGTCCACCGGCCTGCGCGTGAACAACTTCCAGGACGCCCTGAACATGACCGGATTCACCGACGCGCTGTCGGACGAGGTCAAGAATGTCGTGCTCGGCCTCGCCGCTGCCTTCGGCGTCATCCCGGCCGGTTTGGGCTTCGCCGTCGAGGCGGTGTTCCGTGAGGCCGCGATCTACGTGCTGATCGCCACGGTCCCGGTCGCGGCGGCCGGGCTGGTGGCAGACGCGACAGCGCGGTGGTACTGGAAGGTCGTCCGCTGGGGCCTGGTCGCCATCGTGATGAAACCCGCGCTGGCGTTCGTGCTTGTGCTGGCGGTCGCGATCGTCGGCGGCGCGCAAGGTCTGTCCGGGCTGCTGGCCGGTATCGGGGTCCTGTTCGTCGCCCTGTGCGTGCCGCTGGTGCTGTTCAAACTCTTCGCGTTCATCGATCCCGGCTCCGACTCACAGGGGGTCTTTCGGGACAAGCTCTCGGATACCGGCCTGGACTCCTACGGCGCAGGTAGCATCGCCGGGCGCGTGGCCGGAGCGTTCCGGAACAAGGCTCGCAGCGAGCGGAGCAACAACGGGAACGGGGGCGACGGGGAAGACGGCGCCGATAGTCAGGAGCAGGCCAACGTCGACCGCTTCGACGAGGCCGTCACCGAGGACGACCCAGCCACCGGGCCATCCGAAGCTACCGATGATCAGGACGCGTCCCACGCGCCGGCGGCCCCGGGTGCGGCGTCCGGCAGCGACGCCGACTCCGAGGCATCCGGCGGCGGGACACATGAGTCGGCGATCGACTCGGCCACCGATGCGACAGGCCGGACGACTTCGGAAGCATCCGGCACCAGCGCAACGAGCCCGGCGAGCCCAGTCGACGAAGGGGACGACGGAGAATCGCCACCTCCGGACCCACCCGGCGACACCGGCCCGCCGACACCACCCGTCCCGAACCCTGACAAAGGCCCGCCGGCGGACGATGGCGGCGACGCTGCAGCCGGCGAAGCCGAAGAAGCGGCGGTACTGCTGTGAGCGCCGCAACCAGGATCTACAAAGGACTTTCTCGTAGTGAGCGCGCGGGTTGGATCGGCGGGCTGACGCCGGTGCAGGCGTTCGTGTGCGTGGGGCTTGCCATTCCGGTGATTCTCGCCCTGACGTCAGGGCGATTCGGGCAGGCTCTGGCACTCGGAGCGTTCTGCGGCACAGCGGCGGCGCTGGTGGTGGTGCCAGTCCGCGGCCGCCCAGCCGCGCGGTGGCTGGGGCATCTGCTGCTCTACCGCGCCGGTATCGCGCTCGGCTGGTCGCGGTGGCAGTCGCGCGCTATCGCCGGGCAGGCCGAGGAGCTGGACGAGCCGGATCTGCCTGGAGTGCTGGCCCGCTTGCGGTTCCCCGACGGACCGCCGCTGCGAGACGTCGGCCGCGTCTGCTTGATCCACGACACCGTCGAGGGTCGGTGGGGTGCCACCGCCCGTCTGACCCACGGCGGGGTCGGGATGCTGTCGGACGCCCAGTGTGAGCGGCTGGCGAACCGGTTGGGCAACCTGCTGCTGTCGATCGGGCACCGCGAGGTCATCGACCGGATGAGCCTGCTGGTGCGCACCGTCCCCGACGACGGCGCCGACTATCAGGCGTGGCGCGCCGAGCGCGACGTGCCCGACGCCCCGGCGCTCGCGCGGCAGGCGGCCGAGGAGCTGGATCGGCTGGTCGGGGCGGTGTCGGTCCGGCATGAAGTGTTCGTCACCCTCTCCGGCGCCGAAGACGCCCTCCGGCGTCCCGCTGCCGCTGCTGGTGGCGGGGTCGCAGGGCGAGCCGCCGTGCTGTATCGGGTGCTGGACGGGCTCGAGGACAAGCTCAAGTCCCTCGGCGCCACCGGCGTCCGGTGGCTCTCGGGTCCGGAGCTGGCGGTGGCGATTCGCACCGGGTTCAACCCCGCCACCTCAGCCGGTCTCGCCGCGCGCCGCCACCAGGCCGGCGGCGACGCCGGCGTGCGCTGGGCGACAGCGGGTCCCGTGCACGCTCCGGCGCCGTCGGCGCGGGTCTACTACCACGATGGCTTCGCGACCGTGTCTTTCTCGGTGTTGATGCCGGAGGCCGGGACGGTGTTCGGGTCACTCGGCGGGCTGCTGGCGGTCAAGACCGCCGGCGAGCGACGCAGCCTGGCCATCCACTACGAGACTTTGTCCCAGCACCGGTCCCGTAAGGCCGTGCGCCGGCTGCGGTTCCGCACCGGTGTGATGCGGGACTGGAAGTCGGCGAAGGGCTTCAATTCCGGTGCCGCCGAAGCCCGCGAGGCGGGCGGGGCGCGGGCGCAGGAGCACGCGGTAGCGGCCGGGCACGGCATCGTCCGCTTTGCTGTCGCAGCCGCGGTCACGATCCCGGATACCTGGAACGTCGAGGACCACGCGGCCAAGCTGGAGAACGACATCGCCGGTCGCTTCCAGCTTCTGCGGATGGAACTGGCCCAGGACGCCGGGTTCGTCGCCGCCGTCCTGCCGGTCGGTGTGGGGTTGCCGCGGCTGCGGGGCGGTGCGCCGTGAGGGGCCGCGACGACGAACGGACCGCTGCGGAACTGCTGGCCACCTTCGGGGCCGCCCTCAGTACGCGGCCACCCGGACGTCAGCGTCCGGACGATCGAGGTGCGCGGGTGAACCGGCGGGCGGCGCCGCGGCGGGGCTTCGCCCGCCCGGGGTACGGCTGGTCGCCCGTGGCAGCCCCGCTGCAGGTCTATCAGGCCGGCACGCACGAGATCGGTGGCCTGTTCCCGCTGCTGGCGGCGAGCCCGCTGCCGGCGGTCGGGGCGCGGATGGGCTACGACGTCCACTCCGGCGGCGCGTTCTACCTGCACCCGGTCGAGTTCGTCCTCCGCTCGATCTGCACCAACCCGAATCTCTGTCTCTTTGGTGAGCCTGGCCGAGGCAAGTCCTCCACGGTCGTGGCCTTCCTGCTGCGGATGATGCTCACCGGCGTCCGCACCCTGATCTCCGGCGACGTCAAAGGCGAATACACCCCATTGCTACACGCGCTCGGTGTCACGCCGATCATGCTCGGCCGCGGCAGCGGTGCCCGCCTCAACGCCCTCGACCTCGGCCCCTTGACCGCCCGCTGGCACGGCTGGTCGGCCGAGCGGCAACGCGACGAGGTCGACGGCGTCCTGGGCCGGTGGGTGCAACTGCTGGTCGCGCTGGCCGAAGCCCAGGGCTACCGGCCCACTGTCACCGACGAGGCCGCGCTCTCAGCCGCGCTGCGTCAGCTGTTGGGCGTCAGCAATGGCTACACCCAGCTCGCGCCGATCACCATTCCCGACGTCCACCGGATGCTGTCGAACCCGGACGAGCGGCTGTGGCAGAGTCTGCGCTTCGCCGGCCGCCGCCAATTCCTCGATCATCTCCGGTCGATCACCGATGCGCTGGCCAACCTGATCAGCGGCCCGCTGGCCGGCCTGTTCGACGCAGCCACGAATTTCACCGTCGACTGGGACGCCCCGATCCAGAGCCTGGATCTCTCGCGGCTACGCACCCGCGGCGACCAGGCCGTCGCCGTCGCGCTGACCTGCTTGGGCTCATGGTCGTCGCTGGCCACGGATCTGCAGGAAGACGGGGAGCTGCGGATCGTCGTCCGCGACGAGATCTGGCGGCAACTGCGGCTGGGGCTGCGCGCGGTCCAGGCCGTCGACAGCGAACTGCGGCTGTCCCGCGCGGAACGCAAGATCCAGGTGCTGGTCAGCCACAAGCCCGGCGACTTCCTCTCTGTCGGCGCCACCGGCTCCCAGGAAGTCGCCATCGCCCGTGATCTGCTTGCGCTGTGCTCGATCCGGGTCCTGCTTGGACAGTCGACGCGGGTGGCGAGCGAGTTGGCCGACGTTCTTGCGCTGTCTGAGAAGGAGCAGGAAGCCACGACCGGATGGGCGAATGATCGTCAGGGCCGGGCGTTGTGGAAGATCGAGAACCGGACTGGGCTCAAGGTGCAGACGGTACTGAGCCGGGTTGAGCGGCAGATCTTCGACACCAACAGTCAACTGGTCCGGAAGCCAAATCCGCTGACCCACGGCGGATCCTCGGCGGTGTCGTCGTGAGCCGCACCGGGGTTCTTGCCGGCGTAGCCGGTGCATTGGTCGGGTTGGTGCTGCTGCCGATCCTGGCCGTGGCCCTCATCGTCGTGCCGGCCGCGACTGCGACGGTCGTGCAGTTGAGCGGGTGCGAGCAGGGCGGCCCGGGCGGCGGCTCGATCGTGGTCGACCGGCAGCAGTTGGGCGCCGAGGAGATGGACATCGCCCGCACCATCGTCGACGTCGTTCAGCAGCGCCGCCTGCCGCGGCGGGCCGCGGTTCTTGCGATCGCCACTGGGATGGTCGAGTCGGGGCTGCGCAACCTCGACTTCGGCGACCGCGACTCGATCGGGGTGTTCCAGCAACGCCCGAGCCAAGGCTGGGGCACCCGCGAGCAGATCCTCAACCCCGTCTACGCCACCGGCAAGTTCCTCGACGCCCTTATCGCCCTGCCTGGCTGGGACACCATGGCCCCGGGCCAAGCCGAGCAGGCTGTGCAGCACAGCGGCTTCCCCGACCGCTACGCCCCGCGTGAACCGGCCGCTGCCGCGATCGTGGCTCGATTCTGGACCGGTCCGGACAATCCGACCCCGCCTGCGGTGCCCGGCGGCGCGACGGAGGCGGTCCAGGCGAAGACCCTGTGCCCGGACCAGGGCGGATCCGACGTCCCCCGAGAGCCGGACAAGGTCGACCCGGCCAAGCTGCCGCCAGGGTTCACCTTGCCGGATGATGTCCGCCAGCGCGCCGCGGTCGGGTTCGCCTTGGGCCAGCTCGGCAAACCGTACGTGTGGGGCGCGAAGGGCCCGGACGCCTACGACTGCTCCGGGCTGATGCTCGCCTCCTGGGCCGCGGCCGGTGTCGGGATCCCCGCCGGGACGGTCAGCCAGGTCCACGCCGGGCACGCCGTCTCCTCGCTGGATCAGGTGCAGCCCGGGGATCTGCTGTTCATCCCCGGCTCGCTCGGCACCGCGCAGGTACCGCGGCACGTCGGGATGTACGCCGGACACGGCCTGATCGTCGACGCCTACGACACCGGCACCGGAGTCATCCTCGAATCCCTGTCGGCCTGGACCTCGAAGATCGTCGCGATCCGCCGGATCGCCGACCCGAGTTCGCCCTCCTCGCCACCGGGAGGGAGCCCACTCCGATGACGTCGCCGTGGTGCCGATCTTCCGCTGTCCGGGAGGAGCGGCCGATGCCGCGCACACGCACCGACACACTCAACCTCGACCGCGACGTCGCCCTGATGGGCCTCGCGGTCGCCGCCCTGGCAGTCGTCTGCGCCCTCGGCGGGATCGTCGTCACCGCCGCCGTCCTGGTCACCGGGTTTCACGCCGGTAGCTGGGCGTGGCCGCCGATTACCGCGTGGCCGGGTTTCGCGCTGACGGTCGCCTTCCACGCTGCTGATCCCGGTCCGGCGCTTCCGGCCCCGTGGTCCGGTGCGGTCAGCGATCACCAGCTGGCGTTCTACATCTGGTTCACCACGATCACCATGCTCGCCGCCGGCCTGACCGTCGGCGCCGCGATCCCGGTCTGGCGGCGGGTGGCGCCGACCGATGCCGGACATGCCACCCGCGGCGAGCTGGCCAAGAACCTGTCGGTCGCCGCTGCCCGCACGACGGCGGTGTGGACTCGGGGTGACCTCACCGAGGAGCAACGCCGGACCGCGCCGGTCGAGCAGATCGCGGTCCCGCTGCACCTCGGGCCCCGGCGCCAGCATCTGGTGACCTCGCTGGAGACACCGACCGGGACGATCGCACCCACCCGATCGGGAAAGTCCCGCACGGACCTGGTGCACAAGGTCCTCGCCGCGCCGGGCGCGCTGATCGCGTCGACGACAAAGAACGACCTCGCCGAATGGTGCCTGCTGGCCCGCACCCGCCGCCGGGATGCTGGGCCGGTGCTGGTGATCGACGCCACCGGCACGCTGTCCTGGCCGGCGCACGCGCGCTGGTCTCCGGTGACCGGCTGCGCCGATCCCGCGGTCGCGCTGCGGCGGGCGGAGACGCTGATCGAGGCGTCTTCGCTCGGGCTGGAGAACGTCGGCGGCAACGATGCGGTGTTCCGTGGCCGGGCGATGATCGTCATGCAGGCGTACTTGCTCGCCGCTGCCATGCATCACCGGACCGTGGACGGCCTGGTGCGGTGGTCGATCGCCAAACCCGCCGATCGGGAACCGGTTGAGTTGCTGGAGCGGCAGTTTCCTCAGCTGGCGCAAAACCTTGAGGCGGAGATCGGGATGGTCGCCGAGACCTCCGACGCGGTCTGGATGTCTGTCCGCCGGGCGATCGAGCCGTTCATGAACCCCGCCATCCGCTACTTCGCCACCCCCAGCCCGGCCGAGGAACTGAACATCGACGAGTTCCTGCACCGCCGCGGCAGCCTGTTCATCATCGCTGGCGAACACCAGGCCCCGCAGGCCCGGCCAGTCCTCACCGCGCTGGTCGAGCAGATCCTCACCACCGCCCAGGACACCGCACTACGCCACGAACGCCGCCGGCTGGAACCACCGGCGACCGCGATCCTGGACGAGCTGTACGCGGGGACGCCGGTGCCGCGGCTGCCGGCGATCATCGCCGACTCCGCCGGCCGCGGGGTGCTGATCCATTGGTCCGCGCAATCCCGCTCGCAGCTGGACGAGCTCTACGGCGAACCGGGCCGGTTACAGCTGATCGACAACACCCTCACCCTGACTGCTTTCCCCGGGCTCAAGGACGACAAGACCCTGGAGTGGTTGTCCACGCTGTCCGGGCAGCACCGCCGTCGCACCCATCAGCACCACAGCGACGGACTGTTCAGCGTCGGCCGCGGCGCCAGCGGCGAGGAGACCGTCCCGACTCTGCACGCCGGCGACATCCGCACCCTCGACCGCGGCCGGGTGCTGATCCTGCACGGCAACCTCCGCCCGATCCTCGGCCGCACCGTCGATGTCGAGCAACGGCCCGACTGGCCGCAGCTGCAGGCCGACGTCGCCGTTATCCGTTCCGGCCGGGCCGCGATCACTGCCGACGGCTATCCGCAGGCGCTGCCTGGCGGAAGTGATCTGCGATGAGCGACGACGACATCGCCGCGCGCCCGAACGATCCAGCCGACCACGAGGAGCAGCGGACGGACGGCGAGGACGGACTGGAGCCGCGGTCGCTGGGTGAGCTTGACGAGGTGGTCGCCGGGCTGGAAACGGTGGCCAAGGCCCTGGGGCGCCAGATCGAGCAGGTGTCGCAGAAGCTCGCGGAACTGACCGACGAGCCGGAGAACGACCCACGGATGGCGCGGTGGCTGACGTTCCTGCCACCGGCAGCCGCTGAGGACAAGGAACATCGCTGGGAAACACCGCTGTTCACGCTCGCGCACTTCGTGCAGTACTACAACGAGACCTATGTCGGCAATCCCGGCACCCGCGCGGTCGCCATCCCCGACTGCTGGCTCGACCATCCTGGCCTGGTCGCCGAGATCGCCAGCCTCGCCTACACCTGGCGCGAAGCCCACCTGGGCAAGAAGGCCACCGCGCGTGATGCGCAGTACTGGCACGATCACTGGCGCCCCGGGTTCGCCGAGCGCATGGCCACCGAGTGGGTTCATCAGCGCTGCCGCGCCGACGGCCACAAGACCGCCGGCGCACCGGCTCGCCCCGATCGCTTCACCCTCGAACATCGCCAACGGGAGACACGGGCAGCTGCCGAGAGCGGTGGTGGTCGAGCGAGCGTTCCGCACGGTGCCGAAGCACCTGTTCGTGGCGGAGGGCACTTCGCTTGATGTCGTCTACAGCGGCGACAACTCGGGCGCAAACAAATACGAACCGGATGGCGTTGTCATTTCGTCCACCAGCACGGCCTGCTTCCAGGCCTGGATGATCCAGCAAGCAGGGCTCGTCGCCGGAATGAGCGTCCTGGAGATCGATGGTATCGGCTGCTTCCACGGACTGACCGAAATCATTCAGAGGTGTCCCTGGTCAACCGCGCATAACCTGATCGACTATGTGATCGGTTGGCATTGATCTGCTTGTGGTTGGCCATCGCCCACTCGGCGAGCGCCATTACCAGCGGCACCAGCGACCGGCCCAGTTCGGTCAGTTCGTACTCGACCCGCGGCGGCACCTCGGCGTAGGCGGTGCGCACGACCAGACCGTCTTCGACCAGGTGTTTGAGCGTCAGCGTGAGCATCCGTTGCGAGATACCGGCGATGGCCTCCGCCAGCGCGCCGAACCGCATGGGCCCGGCGCGCAGGGTGCTGATCACCAGCAGGCTCCACTTGTCGCCGACCCGGTCCAGCACCTCGCGGACCGCGCCGCCCTGACGGATTCGCGGCGGGCTGCCGGTCGTCCGTGTGACCTTTGCCATACCCGAGGCTCCTATCCTGGACCCTTACCTTGGTGTGCCTTTTGCAGCCGACCCCATGCGCACAGACGATCAGGTTACGCACGAGAGGTAATGATTGGGGTAGATGGTGAACATCGCACTGTGGGTCGTCCAGGGTCTGCTCGCACTGGTCTACCTCGCCGCGGGCGGGCTGAAGGTCGTGCGATCGCGCGAGCAGTTGGTCGCGTCGGGCAACTTCGAGTGGATGAAGGACTCGTCGGAGGCCGGGGTGAAGGCGGTCGGCCTGGTCGAGGTCCTCGGCGCGCTCGGCGTGATCCTGCCCCGGTTGACCGGGATCGCTCCGATGCTCACTCCGATCGCCGCGGTCGGCCTGGTCATCGTGCAGATCGGCGCGCTCCGGGTACATCTGGTCCGCAATGAACGCCGACCGTTGCCCGCCAACGTGCTCCTGCTGCTGCTGCTCGCCGCCTTCGCCGCGGTCGGCCGTTTCCTCGGCTGATCTCCAGCGGCGAGACGTTGCCAGCCATTACGCGGTGCCGCGGTGACAGATGCGTCAGCCTGCTTCTTCTCGGCCAGGTGTCGGAGCGACGGTCGCAGTTCGTCGGAGGGGCCCTCGATCCTGTCGCGGACCAACCGCGCGCCCGCAAGGTCGCCACGCTGCTTCGTTGAGCTGTAGTCGTTCGGATCCCTCGGTGCTGGATTCGCAATCGGCGCAGGTGGCACGATCCGTGCTCGCATAGCCAGTCCTTGAGCGGTGGTCCGACGCCGCGCGCCCAGCCTTCCAAAGCCCGGCGTTTCTGGTCGGACAGGATCAACGGCGCCAACTCGAGCTCGGCGTCGACCAAGCGTACGGTGACCAAAAATTAACGATTCGGCACATTAGGGAGGCGACACGGACGTTGCCTCACCGCTGCGCCACCCTCAACACCGGGAACCGGGGGCGGGCAACCGGCGGGTGGTGAAGTAGGTGTCGGCATACGCGATGACACAACGGTTTCCGGTGGCGTACAGCTCATGGCCACCCCCGTCGTGGCGAATGGCGAAACTTCCGGGTACGTGCCGGACGACGCGCGCGGTGGCGCCGAATTCGGCCCAGGTTCCGGCGCCCAACAACGGCGGTACGCCGGGCGGGAACGGACGCGGCGGGTTTGTCATCGGGGCGGGCCAGCCGACGCATTCCAGTGCCCGCCAGACCGTGGTGTTGGCGCTGCCGGTGTCGGGGGCGATCCGCGCGAGCCGGGCTTGCGTGGCGGCCAATGCGCCATAGCCGGTCGGCCTGGGCCAGTCGAGGCAGGGCGTGAACGGGAGATCACGGGTGTCGGCGCCGAAACCGGAGGCGTCGCCGGCCTCGGCACGCTGGATGGCTTGCGCCAGTTGGCCCCAGCCCGGATCCGGTGCCGGCTGCTGCTCCGCCCGGACGATCGCTTCGATCAGATGCCACTGCAGTTGCGTACCGTCGTAAGCGGCGCCGAACTGGGGCGCGGGGATCGGAACGCTCTCGGCCCGGGCCACCAGTGCCCGCCAGATCCGTGGCACGTTCCGGCCGTGCAGAACACATGAGCTGGTCGAGGCACACCAGCCGAAGAACCGCTGCGCCTGCTGCTCGTTGTCCCGGGCGCGCGCCTGGTCCTCCACATCGGAGCTGCCCGCGTGGTCGAATCCACCGTCGATCATCATCGTGCGCACGTGGCCGGGGAACAGGTTCGCGTAGGCCTCGCCGATGACGGAACCGTAGGAGCCCATGTAGAGGTTGATCCGCCCCTCACCGAGGGCTTGCCGGACGGCGTCGGCGTCGCGCGCGAACGTGGCGGAATCCAGACTGTCGAACAGGCCGGGGTCCTTGTCCCGGCAGGCGCTGATCGCGGCACGGTTGGCGGTGGCCAGTGCGTCGAACCCGGCTTGGTCACGCGGAAGCCGGGGGTACCGCTGGCCGTGCGGGACATCGGCCGGGCCCCCGCACACGGTGGGACTGCTCAGCCCCGGATAGCCACGCAGGTCCCAGGTGACGATGTTCATCGTGTGCCGCAGGTCCGCGAAGGGCTGGAAGTCCGGTGTGAACGTCCGATCGCGCATGATCTCGATCTGGGTACCGATCGGGCCGCCGTAGTTCACCAGCAGCGTGCCTTCCGCAGGCCCGGGACCGTCGGCCTTCAGCCGTCCCACCGCCAGGGTGAGCCGGCGACCGTCCGGCTCGGCCCAGTCCACCGGCACCTGGAGCAGGGCGCATTCGACGCCGTCCGGGCCGCCTCCGCCGGGGCAACTGCCCCAGATGAGCGCCGCACCCGGGTTCGCGTTCGCGTTCGCGTGAGCATTCCCGACCGCGAGCAGGGCGAACACCCCGAGGACCGTCAGCAACAGCGACAGACAGCGATTCTGTGACCTGATCATGGGCAGCAGGCTGCCGCACCCGGCGGTCACGACACGTCAGCCCGGGGGACGACAGCTCTGCTCCGACCCAGGGCCTACGTGCGCCGGAGGCCAGCGCTATCTGTGTCAACGCTCTGTGAAAATGACCCCTCCCTGCCGTTGCAGATGGCTTGGTAGACCGCCCTGCGGCAGACGTGCTGGCTCGGTCGGTCCGGAAAAGCGTGCGCAGGTCGTCGGCGATCACGTTCCGATCGCTTCACCCTGGAACATCGCGAACGGCAGGCGCAGGCAGCTGCCGAGAGCGGCGTCAACGACCAGGCAAGCGGACCAGGTCAGCCATGATCGTGCATGCGCGTCGCCCGGCAACGGCGCGCACATCGGCCACCCGGCTCGCCCGCGTGTCGATGATTGCGTTGATGTCGCGTGCGTGGCCGGCGCGAACTGGCTGGCCGAGCATGTCGGTTCCGTCGGCGTCGGATTCGGGCTGCGCGCGCCCGCCGCGGTGTACGCGGCGGGCTCGGTGCTCGTCGTACGGGACTGGGTGCAACGCCTCGCCAGGATGCGGGCGTCGTTGCTGGCGGTCGCCGCGGGCACGCTGCTGTCATATCTGGGCGCCGGCCCGGCCATCGCGACCGCGATCACCTTCGCCGTCAGCGAAGTGCTCGACACCACCGTCTATACCGTCATCGTCCGACGCCGTGTCGTCGTTGCCATGCTCTGCAGAGCGGCGCGGCGTCGACCACACGGCAGCTGGGCTGGTGGGAGTGGGCAGCATCTGCCGGTTCGATCGGAGACGAGGAGCGGCACGTCGAGCAATCCCAGCCAATGCGGCCGATGCGCACCGAGCAGAAACCTCATGGCCGGCGACCGACGATGGGGGTCACCTAGAAACGGCCGGTGTTCCCGCCAATCATGTTGGCAGAGGTATAAGTTAAACAATGTTGAGTTATAGTGGCCAGGCCCGGCGTATCCCGTTCGTGGCTGGAGCTACTGGAGGTCCCCGATATGGCGCAGAAAGTCCTCGTGGAAATGGTCGACGACATTGACGGCGAGGTGGCCAGCCAGACGGTCCCCTTCACTATCGACGGTGTGAGCTACGAGATCGACCTCTCCGACGCCAACGCGGCCGCGCTACGCGACGAACTCGCCCGATACATCGCAGCGGGGCGACGCATCGGTGGTCGCAAAGTGCGGCTTGCCGCCGGAGAGTCCACCCGCGTGACGAAGCCTGGCACTGCAGCCGAGGACCGCGAGCGGGCACGCCAGATCCGTGCCTGGGCCAGCGCCAACGGCTACACGGTCTCCGAGCGTGGACGTCTGTCCGCCGAGATCATCGAGGCATTCGACGCGAACGACGGCCGGCCAATCGTCGTTGAGGAGCCTGCACCGGCAGCGCGGAAGCGCCCTGCGCGCAAGAAGGTCGAGGCCGCGAAGAAGTAGCGCCAGCAGTCGTCGGCGCTCAAGCAGGACCCCCGGTGGCGATTCCGGGTGAACGCCGACCTCCGGTGAGGACGCCACAAGGTCGATCTGTGACTGTCCTCGCCGGAGGTCGTCGATGTTCAGATTCAGTAACTGAGCCCGCGGTGGCTGCTTTCGCCATAATCGTGGCCCTGGCCGTCGACCAGTTCTTCTTCCAGTTCGGTTCGTCGCGCGGCCGCGGCCGTCTCCTTCTCGGCGTCATCTTCCTGCGCCTTCGCGGCGGCGAGTTCGGCGTCGAAGTGCGCGGCATAGGCGTCCGCGGCGTCGCGTAGTGATTCGCGAGTCAGCATCACGTCCGATGCAGCGTCTTCGCGGTCGGGGGTGGTCATCACGTGCCTCCATTGCCGGGTGATGTCGCGCCAGGCGTCGGCCCGAAGGTCGTTGCCGGCGGGTTGGTTACCGAGTGGGGAGGCAGCATCGGCGGTCGTGATGCCGTAGGTTTCACGATACGCCGCAGCGAGCCCGACGATTTGGTCCCAGCGCCGCGCGAGCTCGGCATCCTCAGGCCGGTCGCCGAAGGGCGCAAGCCACGCCGGTTGCTCCCGGATAGCCCGGTCCCTCAGTTGGTTGGTTCTTGCGTCGATCTCCGCGTTCATGGTCGCCAGGCTCTCCAGCGAACCGTGGTAGTTGGCGGCGTGCGCGAGGTCAGGTTGCGCCTGCCAGGGCAGCGCGGAGTGGTGTCCCTCGCCGGCGTCGTGCTGGCGGACAAGGGCGCTCACCAACGCGACGCCGGTTTTCCGGGGGGCGGTGTTCTCGGCGCCGGTCGTCGTCGCCGCGATCTGGCGGACGGCGTCGGTGAGCGCGGTATCGGGGTCGAGGCCTGCGGTGGCGCTGCCGGCGGCGTGGTGCCACACGATGTCCCAGCGCTCCTCGGTCACGACAGCGTCGGGCAGGTGTGCGGCGACGATCTGCTGCCAGCGGCCGATCTGCTCGTCGGTCGCCGGGGCGATCCGGGCGGGCGCATCGTGGGTTCCGACGTGGTCGTTGATGCGCTTGGCGAGCACCGCAGCCGGGTCGTCCGCCCAGCTGAACCCGCCGTCGTCGACGAGGTCACGGACGAGACGTTCGGCCTGCCACCCACGATCTTGGGCGCGAGCCAGCGCCGCCAGCGCTGCGGGCTCGCCATCGGCGTTGACCCCGTCCGGGACGTAGCGGGCGAGGACGTCGAGGTAGCGGTCCTCGTCACCGTCGCGGGCCAGCAGCTCGTAACGGCGAAGGAGCACGTTCAACGGCTCGAGGACGACACGTTCCTCGACGCGATCGAACTTGGCGAACACCTCGTCCAGCTCGGTGGTGTGAGCAGTCGTGCGTGGCTTCCCGGGCGCAGCTGATGCGGACGCCGGCGTCTGCCCGAAGGTGTCCCAGCGCTCGCTCAGGGTGTGCCAGGCGTGCGCCCTCGCGCCGTGGCTGCCGGGCTTGGCGCCCAGCGGCGCCTTGCCCTCGATACGGAAGGTCTCGCGGTAGGCGGCGACCAGGCCGACGAGCTCGTCCCAGTCCTCCGCAGCGATGGGGTTCTCTGGTCGCGGCCCGATGCCGGCTGTCCAGTCCGGCTGGTCGCGTATGGCCGCGGCGCGCAGCTGCTCGACACGGTCGGCGATCGCGTGTTTCATCTCGTGCAGGTACTGGGCGTGTCCGGGGTGGTGGCGGACGTGCGCGAAGTCGGGGCGGGCCAGCCAGGGAACGGCGCGCACATGCGCTTCGCCGCAGTCACATCGGCGCTGCAGCTCGGCGGCGAGAGCCGCGTCGGCGTAGCGGTCGTCCGGCATCGGATCTGGCACCACCGGACGCGCAGCGAGCTGATGGGCGACGAGGGCCAGCGCGGCGTCGACGTCGAATCCGGCCGCCAGCGCACCGGCGGCACGGCGCCAGATCGTGTCCCATTCCGGGTCTTCGACGGCCACGTGCGGGGCGATCGCGTCAACGATGCCGCGCCAGCGAGTGACATCCGCGGGTAGCGCAGGTGCAGTCGGCGGCGGTGGCTGGCGGCGCTCAAGGTGCTTTCTGATCCTGGCTTGCAGTGCGGCGCCCGGGTTGTCGGCCTCGTCGAGCGATTGGCGCCAGCGCATCACGGCGGCGACAAGTTGGTCGGGCTCCCAGCCGAGGTCGTGGGCGTTGCGCAGCGTCTGGATCAGCGCAGGTTCACTGTCGAGATCGGCGGTGGAGGGCGCGTGACGGGCGAGGATGGCGCGGTAGCGCTCGTCATCGCGGTAGGTGGCGGTGTAGTTGTAGCGGAGTACGAGTGTGCCCATCGACACCGCTTCATCCTGCGCCTCCCGCATCGTCTCGGTGGCCGAGACCTCGGCGCCGGAGTGGTGCAGCACGCCGGTGAGCACTGACTCCGGAGACACCGGCTCGGGTGTCTCGCGGTGCTGGTCGATGACGTGGTGGTGGGTGACGACGTAGATGAAGTTCCCGAGCATGGCGCGGGTGATGCCGGGGTAGAACTGCTCGCGGGTCATCGTCGGTGGCACCAGCAGGTGGGCGTTGCCGGTGCTGGTCATGCCCTGAACCCGGTTGACGGTGGCGGCGTAGGCTAGCTCGACGTGGGCCTGGACGTACCCGGCCGGCAACGTGATCGCGGCCTTGTGCACGCGGTGCTGCACGGTGATCTTGCCGCTGGCGTGGACAGCGGTGACGGTCCAGACGTCGCCGTTCTTGACGAAGTCCTTCCCGCCGAACAGTGACAGCAGTCGCTGGTTGTGGCGGGTGACGACCCAGTCTCCGACCGCGGCGGTGGTCGCGTCGTGCAGCTCCACATCCCTGCCGCGGTCGACCAGGCCCCGGTTGAGGCGCCGTTCGCGGGCGTCGTTGTTCAGCGCGACGGTGTCTTCGTTGGTCGGCACGATCAGCAGCGACTGCACGCCGGCGTCGAGATCGGCCTGCCAGCGCGAGCGGGCGGCGTTGCGCATCGTCTCCAGCGACCCGTCGGAGACCCGGCCGGACTCGAAGTAGTACTCGAGCCCCTTCGGGTTCGCCGTCCGGATTTGCAACGACGCCGCGGCCTGCTCTTCCCGGTCTTCGCCGCCGAATCGCACGATCTGCCGGAAACGCACGGCGCCGACATCGTGGGCGATCAGCCGGATCGCGCCGCCGGCCTCGACGGCGGCCAGTTGCGCGTCGTCGCCGATGAGTCGTACATCGGCACCGTTGTCGAGCGCGTGCTTCACGACCTTGTGCAGCGTGTGGGTGCCGGCCATCGCCGCTTCGTCGACGATGACCAGGTCTCCGGCTTCCATCGGGAACGCGCGGTGGGCGAACCCGAACTTCAGCGCGGTGGTCAGCTGATGCAGCGTGTGCGGCTTCGCGTCGATCGATGCGCCGAGCTCCTGGGCCGCTCGGGCGGAGGGGCCGAAGGCGTAGACGCGGCGTCCGGTGCGCCGCCAGGCGGTCGCCAGCACCTTCATCGCCGAGGTCTTTCCGGCTCCGGCCGGCGCGAGCGCCAGCTGCAGGCGCCGTCCGGAGCGGGCGAACCGGCGCACCATCTCTGTTTGCCCCACGTTCAACCCCTGGCCAGCGAGCGTCGTGTCGACGGTGTCGGCACGAAGCCGGTGCCCGCCTCCGCGGCGGGCCCAGGCGACCAGGTCGCCTTCGGCGGCCAGGGTCGCGGTGGTGGTGTAGCGGGTGGAACGGCGCTCGACGAACACCGACTCGCCGTCCCGGCGGCGCAGCGACGCGGGCTCGTTGACCGCGGCGGGGCCGACGAGGGCGAGGGTGTCGGGCTGGGCGAGAATGGTGTCGACGACGTCGTCGACGAGCTGTTCGCGCTTGTCGACCGGCACCGTCAGGTGCGCGGTCTGGCGGTGCGCTTCGGCGGCGAGGTTCCACCACGAGAAGTGGCTGTAGTTGTCCGACACGACATCCCGAGTCGCCTGGGCGAGTTTAGCGATGTCGAATGCGTCGGGTTCCGCGTGTCCGCTGAGGAATACGCGGTCGGCGACCGTGTCCAGAACTTTCGCGGGCACGATGCTCAGCGCGTGCTCGCGCCACGCCTTGAGATGTTCCGGCAGCGTCTTGGGTGGCTGCTTGCCGGGCCGATTGTCGTACTGGGCGGCCCGGCCGATGGCGAAGATGTCCTTCGGCGTCGGCTCCTTCCCGTGCTTCGCCGTGAACTCGACGATGCGCTTGGCCCGGGCGGCTTCGAACTGGCGGTGGCGCTGGGAGAACAGCTTCACCAGCTCGACCGGGACGGCCTCGAGCTGCCACACCGGACGTTTCATGTCCACGCCCTCCGCGCCGCGCTGGACCCAGGTGGCGCCTTGCCCGCGGAACAGGTCGCGCAGGCGGTTGTCGAAATACTCCGACGCGGTGACCGTCGCGGCGAACATGGTGCGCAGGTCGAGAGCAGTCCATTCCCCGTCGTCGCTGCGCTGCACCTTCGAGGAGATCAACACATGAAAATGCAGGTGCGGGTCGCCGGCGCGGGAGTCCCAGTGCTCGAACATCGCCGCGGTGATCCCGTTGACGTCGACCTGGGCCTCGCCCATGTTCCCGCGGCGGGTGAAGGCGACGTTGCGTTCCATGTAGGACACGGTGTCCAGGGCCGCGTGGCGGGCCATACCGACAATGCGCTTCCGTCCGGCCGGCGACGCTGCCGCCCATGCGATGGAGAGGGTCTTGTCGTAGCTGAACACGGCCTCGACCCCGGAGACCGCGGACTTGAGGTTCTGTTTCTGCTCGGCCAGCCATCCCTTCAGCTCCTTCTCGTCGGCGGGGTCCTTGCCGTCGTGGGCTGTGCGGTGGGCCTGTAACTGCACGCCGCGGCGGATCTCGGCGCGTGTGGCCGCGGAGATCGGGGCCCCGATCGGAAGGCCGTGCAGCCGGTTGTGGTCCTTGTACGCCTGGGAAACTTGACTGCGTAGGTGGTCCAGTGCGGAGTACTGCGGGAACCGCCGGCCCAGCCGGGTGGCCTTCAACGCCTCGGCGGCAGTGGCGCCGTCGGCGATCATCTCGGCTTCGATGGCGTCGGCGTTCGGGTGCCGGCCTTCGCCGAAGAGGGCGTTCATCTGGGCAGGGGTGACTGCGCCGGAGAGTCCTAAGTGCTCTGCTCCGGCGCCGAACCATTGGCCTGCCGGGTAACCACGGGAGAGGTAGTAGTCACTTAACAGCTCGCCGGGTGCGAGCTCACGGCTGCGATCGGCGCACGCCACCGTGTTCGTGAGGTACTCATGACCACCAGGGCTCAGCTTCCGCAAGCCCATCATGTCCACCTCAGACTACGCCGAAAAGGCGGCGGCGCCCACCTGGTTCAGAACGTCTGCAAGACGTGCTGTGTGCGGGGTAGGGGCAGGCAGGGGTGAGGTGGTGGTGGTGGCGTGGTCGGCGGGGTGAGTGGGTGGCGGGGAAGGTGCGGGGTGGGATGTGGTGGTGGGCGGGGTGCGGTAGGCGGGGCGGGGTTGGTGGTGCGTGGGGGTGGTGACCGAAATTCCGGTCAAGCGCCGGCGCCTGCACTAAGGCGCCCCTGGCGCCGTCTGCCGGCGCCTGCGCGGTTCCCGGCTGTGCCGACACAGCAAAGCGGCCGCCGATCGTAAGATCGGCGGCCGCTGTCGCGTGTGGAGAGTCGCTAGCTCGGGTTCGCCTGCGTGAGGTGGTCCAGCTCGCGGCGGATGGCGGCGGCAGGCACGATCTCGACCGTGTCGCCGTTCGCGGTCGTGAGAGGCCGGGCGTCGCGCGCGAGTAACGTGCGCAGGAAAGCTGTGACGGCGGCGGGTTCGTCGGTCGGGATCGTGTCGGCGGCGGCTAGCTCGCGGTCGATGTCGGCGAGGATGTCGTGGAAGGTGCGCACGGTGGCGGCTCCTGGTTTGAGGTGGGCGGGGGCACCCGGTCCCGGGTGCCCCCGCGTGTGGCGGGTGGTCAGGCGACGGCGGCGAGTTCGCGCGACGGCGCGAACGCGGACAGCGGCGGCATGTCCCGGTCCCGGCACATCTCGCACCGCCCATCCGTGCCCGGAGTGCGCTGCTCGCTGGGGGTGCGTTCGATGTTGCACGCCATGCACAACCCGCCCGGCACGACCGGGAGCAAGGCAAGCCGGTCGTAGTCCTCATCGGACAGGGCGTAGCCTGTCAGGTCGGTTGCGGCGTCGCTGCTGTCGTCAAGGTCGGCATGACGCTGCCGCTCCTGCTCGTAGAGGTCCACCCCGCGCTCATCCTTACGGACGAAACCGGCGGTCGGGATCGCCTGCTGAATCTGCCGCCACCGCTCGTCGTACTCGGCTTCGACCTCACCGACGACGTAGCGGCGCGCGGCCTGCTGCTCGATCGGCTCATGCGCAACCGGGCGCGCAGGTGCGGTGGTGGTGTGCTCGCCGTCGGCTGGGCGCTCGGCGCTTTCGGCGTTCTTGCGGCAGGCATCGGAGCAGTAGCGCATTTCGGGGAGCCCGGCGAGGTTGCCGTCACAGTTGCCGCACCGGTGGATGTCACCGGCGGTGGCTTCGGTGGTCTGCCGCCGGGCGCGCGCGTGGGCGGCGCGGGCCTTGCTGGCGTACACGCAGGCCAGGACGAGCGTGCGCAGGTCATCGGAGAGGCCGGGCCAGAGAATGTGAGCGGTCTGGATGGCTTCGACGATGGCGGGGTGCGTGGCGCTGGGGTTCTTCAGCAGCGTCCCGCACACGGTGAACACCGCCTTGTGCGCGTACTGGGTCTGGGCGTTGAGCCACCGGAGGCCGTTGAGCGCGTCGGCGACACGCGGCGGGGTCTCGCGCAGCATCACCGTGACGTCGTTGACCTCGGTCACGGCGACGGCCCGGCGGGTCTGGCTGGACCAGACGCACTGGTTGAACAGCTCGCGCTCGGCGTTGCCGTAGCTGTCCCACTCGGCGTGGGCGGTGCGCACGGCGGCGAGAACGTCGCCGCTGATCGCAGTGGTGTCCTGGAGCAGCGTCGCGCACGCGGCGAGGATCGCGGGCGGGTTCTCCCCGCTGTCGGTAAAGATCTTCCGCAATTGGGTGAGTGCGGACCGGTCGCGCGGCGGCTGCGCCTGCAGGTCCTGCACGATGCGCGTGATGCTCTGGCGGTGCTTCGGGTGAATGGTCGAAACCATGATATCCAACTTTCTTGAACGGAAATTGTGAAGGCTTTCGGGTTTGCCGTCCCGATCACCTTGCGATTTCTATATTACCCGGATATCGCTGTCTGTTCCACTTGAAATGGTGCTCTCGACTGCGTATTTCAGCGAGTTTTAGCGAGCGGCTGAGCTGTTTAATCGCATTTGCTCGCCGCTCGCTTGCGCGTCGTCCACGTGGCTCACTGGCCGTGTCTTCGTGCCTGCCGGGGCCACTGGTCGGCGCAGTAAAGGTGACCGGCTGCTGAGTGGGTGGTGGGTGGCCCCGAAGCAACCAGGGCAGGCCCTCGGCCTGCCCTTAATGCCTGACCTAGGGAGTAGGGGCCCCGAATGCAAGGGTGGGGCCTCGAAATATTTTTGGCCACGCTTTTCGGTCAAAAATATTTTGGGGTGCCCTTGTATTTGGGGGGACGACCGATACAATTTCGGGGCCACCCACCGCCCGCGGACGCAACAAGAACACGTGAAGGCTCCCACTGCCGCAGTGCGCGAGGATCAGCGACCTGACCACCTGAGACGGCATGCCGGCCGATGCCGGGTCGAGGCTCGTGGCCTGCGGGTATGCTGTTGGCAGCGCTCCGTGGGCTTGAATGGGCCTTGTGGCGGAGCGTCAGCGGACCGCCGCGAGTTTTGCCGCTCGCCACTGCGGTGGCGTGGCCCTCCGGGGCTGCTGCGGCGGTACCGCGCCCTTCTCCTTGCTCGCCGGCTGTCGTCGTGAACACGGTCGACGCTGTCGGTCGCTTTGTCGGCGGTGCGAGCGCTGCCCCGCAGGTGCGCCGCGGTGGCGCCGGTGCCGCGGGTAGCTTGGTGGATAGAACCGCAGCCCTCCCCGCGCGGGAGGTGTGTCATGGTTGAACGTCACAGCAGGACGATGAGGCGGAAGCGTCGGTCGTCGGCGACGCTGGAGCGGCTGGAGGCAGTGCGGCGCCGCCGCGCCGAGCAGTTGGAGCGTGAGCGCGAGAACGAGGCGCGGGTTGATGCGGCGCTGGGGCCGTTCGCGGAGGCGGTGACGGCGATCGAGGCGGTGGAGCGCCGGCGTGAGGACCGCATCGGCGCGCTGGAGGCGCAGCTGGAGCGGAGGCTGGCCGAGCTGGACCGGCAGCGCGCGGCGAAGGTCGCGGAGTTCGAGCGGGCGGCCGAACAGGTCCGGGCGGATGCGGAGATGGAGATCGGCGAGTGGCGCGCGGTGATGGCGACGTCGGTCGCGGAGATCCGCGCGTCAGATGTGGGTGCGGCGGAGACCGCGGCGCTGCTGGGTATCTCGGCGAAGGCAGTGACCACGTTGTCGCGTAGTGCTGCAGCCGTGTCGGACGTCGACTGCCAGAAGAGCGACGCGGACTCCACCCGAGCGGAAGCAGTGGACGCGGCAACTTTCGGTGATGAGCGGGCTGCCGAGGCGCCCGCGAACGAGCAGGTCGAGCCGTCCGAACGAGATTCAGGGTTGGATGTTCCGGCTGACTGATTCGGCTGGGCACGCCGCGCACGAGAAGAGGGGCGTTGGCACCGTCAGGTGCCTGCGCCCCTCGTGTAGTGGTCGGGAGGTCAGCGCGTCGCGGTCGGCTGGTCGGCCTGCTGCTGGGCGAGACGCCGGACTCGGCGGGCGACGGTGAGGCGCTTGCGGCGCTGGTAGTAGACGATCATCGCGGCGATGCCGCAGCAGAACGCGATCCCGAACGCCCACTGGCTGGCGGTGCCGCCCTCTCCGGCGCCGGGAAAGTGTCCGATGAACAGGTAGCCGGGCAGGGTGATCGCGCCGAGGATGGCGCCGCGGCGGTAGCGGTGGGCAAGGTTCGGTTTGATGCGGTTGCGGCTGAGGTAGGCGACGACGCACCCGAGGAGCGCACCGGACAGCACGGCGCCGGGGAGGGCAAGTAGGCCGGAGGGGTCGGTGAAGGGCGTGATGAGGAGTCCGATGTAGCCGAAGGGCTGGATGCCGAGGTAGAAGCCGGTGCCTCCGGCGAGGACGAGCCCGGGGATCGTGACGCCGTAACGATTGCTCATGTTCCGAGCGTAGGGCGATTCTCCTACCCTAAAGGGTGATTTCCGGGCCAGGGCGCGGAGTAGCCGCTCGGGCGCGACACGGCTGTTCGTCGGCGCATCGGATCGGGTGGACGGCGTGGTGCTGGGAGCGGCGGGCATGGTGGCCTCCGGGGTGCGGTGGTGTGGCATGGGAAAGGCCGGGGCCAGCCGTCAGGCTGGCCCCGGCCTTCGGAGTGGTGCCCGGCCGGAGGGGAAGTCCGGCCGGACACCGGCTCTCATCAGAACGGCGGCTCGTCGCTGAAGCCACCGGCGGTCGCCCCGACCAGGTCGCGTCCGGCGTCGGCGCTCCACGGGTCCTCGGCCGGCGTGGCTGCGGTGCTGGTGACCGGGTTGGGGTTCACCTTGGCCTGGGTGGTCTTGGTGACCTCGGCGGTGGCGTAGCGCAGCGACGGGCCGATCTCGTCGACGTTGAGTTCCAGGACGGTGCGCTTCTCGTCGTCCTTGGTGGTGTAGCTGCGCTGCTGCAGCCGGCCCTGGACCAGGACGCGGTGGCCCTTGCGGAGACTGTTGACGATGTTCTCGCCGAGCTGGCCCCAGGCGTTGCAGCGCAGGAACAGCGCGTCGCCGTCTTCCCATTCGCCGGTGGCGCGGTTGAGCTTGCGCGGGGTGGAGGCGACGGTGAAGTTGGTGACGAAGGAGCCGCTGTCGAAGAAGTGGCTGCTGGGGTCGTCGGTGAGGTTGCCGATGATGGTGAGGGTGGTGTCGCCGGCCATGGTGTGTCTCCCTGGTGCTCGTTGGGGTGTGGAACGCGGCGCAGCCTGAGCGCACGGCGGCCCGGGGGTCGCCTTCAGGCGACGTCCCCGGCCCGGCTCATCCGCCCGCGCGTGAACCAGCCCGCGCGCGACCGGCTTCGGAGCTCGGCAGGGTGAGGGGGCTGGTTCACCCGGGCGGATCGGGCCGGGCTTCGGGGACGCATTGCCCCCGGCCGGGGTGTGCTTACCTTCGGGCGATCCACGACCCGGCGAGCCGGGCGAGGCCACCGCCCGGTGACACCGCCCCACCGTCGCGCCAGCATCCGCGCCCCCGAGTGCTTGTTGCGGACCGTCGGCCGGTAGTCGATGCCCTCGTACCGGGACAGCTCAGCCGCCCGGCGCGAACAGTGAGCACGGTGGGGTCATGCCTGCTCCGCCGCGGGTTCGCTCAGCAGCGTGCGGCGAGCGTCGGCGCTGGCGTTCTGGATCACGCCGTGGATCCTCGACGGCGCGATTGCGTGGCGGAGCATGGTCGAGAGCAGTACCGCCAGGGGCTGTCGGGGGTCGGCGTGCTCGAGTGCGATCTGCGCGCCGGCTCCGTCGCCACGCAGGTAGGCGTGTATGCCGATGACGGTGGCGAGCTGGCCGGCGATGGGGTCGCTGCTGTGGCGCCACAGGTGCAGAATCAGGTTCTCGGCGGCGTGGTGTGCGGTGTTGTCGGGTAGGGCGAGCAGAGCGTCGCGGAATGCGGTCCCGGCGAAGGTCGCGGCGAGATCGATGATGTCGGCATCGTCGGTGGGCAGGGTGCCTTCGTTGGCCGCGTGGAGGGCGGTGTCGGCGCGGTCGAGCCGCGCGGCCGCGGCGGCCGGGTGGTGCTGGTCGGTGGTGGCGGCGGCGAGGGCGGTGCTGATCGGTTCCCGCAGGCGTTCGCGCATGTGCTCGGGGGCGGGGTTGAAGCGGGCTTGCAGATCGCGACGGTCGTCGGCGATGACGCGTCCTTCGGCCACGGCGTCGGCTGCGAACGCGGTGCCGGCGGGGTCGGGCAGGACTCCGGTGCGTTCGGGGGTGCGGTAGGAGCGCCATCGGGCGTCGGCGGCGATGTCGGGCACGTGGATGACGTCGATGTCGGTGAAGCCGTGGCCGGTCAGGAGGGCGGCGATCGTGTCGGCGGTGTTGCGTTGGGGCAGGGTGGTGTTGTCGCCGGGGTTGGTGAGGGGGTGAATCATGGCGGCGAGGACGCTGTGGACGGGCCGGTCGCCGACTTGACGTGCGAACGTGTCGACGGCCTGCCCGGGATTGGTGACGACGTGGGCGAGGTCGGCGCGGATCATCGGTCCGACCTTGCAGGTGTTGTCGGTGTGGTGGAGGGTGGACAGCAAGATCAGGGAGTGGCGCGGGACGAATCCGAAGAGGGCGGGCAGCCCGGCGAGCACCTGGCTGGTGCCGTTGATGGTGATCGTCATCGCAGGAAATCCTCTCGGGCGAAGAACACGGACGAGGGCGGCTGGGGACTGGGGAGAACTGTCGGGTTACTGGCCGAGTTGGGCGCGCAGCGTTTGCGCCACGGTGTGGGCGATCCACGGCGGCGAGGGCCTCCGGCCGTCCTGGCCGGAGGCGGGGATGAATCCGTTGACCGCGACGCTCCAGAACTCCGGCCAGGGTTCGGTGTCGGTGCGTTCGCTGCGGTAGATCACGCGCACGTCGTGTCCGTCGGCACGCCGGGCGTGCGCGGTGATCCGGATCGCGACGCGCATGCGGTTGCGGCGCTGGACGGGTTCGTCGTAGAGCAGCGAGATCGGTGTTGCGGGCAGGGCGCGGCACAGCTCGACGAGGACACCGCGTGCGAGGTTCCAGCCGCCGTAGTCGAGGAGGCTGCCGCGGTGGGGGATGTTGGAGGCGACGGACTCGGGTAGCAGGTAGGAGCGGCTCCAGTCGTAGGCGGTGAGCCACAGCCGGTCTTCAGACATGGTCGGCCACCGCGGTGTTCGCCTCGGCGAGCGCGCGGGTCACGCGACTGTCGGTGAAGCGGCGCCGCTCGTCCTGCAGATCCTCGTGTGAAATGCCGGCGTCGGGTTCGAGGATGTTCCAGGCGGCGGTGAGCGCGGCGTCGGTGGCGAGCCCGTCGGGATCGAGGTAGGGTAGACGGCTTCGACGACCCGGCAGGCTTCCACGAGATTGGAGGGGAAGCAGGTGTTCCAGACTGCGGTGATGAGCGCGGTCTTGTGCCGCCGGGTGCGGGCGAGGTCCTCGAGCCAGGTTCGGGGTTCCGGCGGGAGTCGGCGGCCGCCGAGTTCGGTTTCGATCAACCGGCACGCCCGGGCGTAGGCGGATTCGGAGTGGTCGGACGGTGCGCTCTGGGTGGTGGTCGCGGTCATGGCGGGCCTCCGGGTCGGCTGCGGATGAACCCGACCTTCGGGAGCACACCCGTGGCCCTCGGGCGCCTGTCTGCTCGCGTGAGGTGGCGCGGGGGAGTCGGCGCCCGAGGGCTCGGGTGTGCTGTGCTGGCGGCGGTCGTCCGTACCGGCCGGAGTGCCTGATCGCGGCTACGGTCGGTCGGCGGGCGGAGGGGAGGTGAAGCCCCCTCTTTTTCCAGCGCGTGCTGGGTCCGGCGCACGAAGTCGAGCAGTTCGGCCGGGGTGCCCGCAATGGTGACCACGGTGTCGTTGCGATCATCGGTCAGGACGAGGGCGAAGTCGCCGTCAGTGAGCAGGTGGACGCCGGCCTCGTCGCCCGGGCGTGCCAGCGTGACGTCGCTTCCTGCGGGGGATACCGGCGTAGTCGCTACTCATCGTGGGTGTCCTCGGACTCGGTGGCCTTGGCGGGCGCTGTGGGCGAACCTGCGAGCGTCCGGTGCTGGGCGCGGATGTCTCGGAGCGTCCTCGGATCCGGCGCGGGGTAGGTGTTTTCGGTGACGTAACGGATCACGGTGTCGAGGTGGAGCGGATCGTCGGTGGCCAGGACGGCCAGCGCGGCGTGCGCGGTGTTGTCGAGGCGTTCGGTGGCGGGGTCGTGCACGTGCCACAGCCAGGTCGGGAAGACGTACCGGCCGTCAGCGCCGGGCCGGAGGCGCTCGACGGCGGGTCCGCGTGTCGGATCGGTGTCGTCATGGAGTGCGTCGTGGTCGGTGACGATCAGGTCGTCGCCGTCCCAGCGGAAGCGCAGGTGATCGGAGGTGGCCTCGACGGTAATGGCGATCCACTCAGTAACGATTCGACGAAACCGCGGTGTCACCATGTAGAGGCGGCGGCCGTCTTCGTCGTGGGCCGCGAACGTCGGCTCGCCCAGCTGCGCGGGGAAATAAGGCTGGTCGTCCCCGCACACCAGTCCTTCGTCGACGCGGAGAACGTCGGCGGGGAGGCTGTGCGGCGGGATGTTGTCGGGCATCGGTTCACCTGCCTGTGTCTGAAGTGGACTAACTGTCGGTTTCGCGGGTGTCAGGTGCAGTCCAGGCCGCATCGGCGGCACAGCAGCGCAACACCGTCGGACGCCGCGCGGTCGTCAGGGTCGGGCTGTGGAATGCCGGTGGCGTCAAACCAGAGCCCGGTGGAGGTCTGGTCGTCGCAGTACTCCGCGCGCCCCATCGGCCAGGGCCGGTTTGGTACCTCGATCACGGTGCGGCCCGGGTGGACGTACTCGCGGGTCATCTCGTCGCGTCCGTGCCAGCGGACCGGTTCGTCGCGGCGGCGCAGGACACCGAACGCACGGTCAGTAGTAGCGTCCGCGGTCCGGTGAGAGAGCGGAACCGGCGACGTGGTCAAAGACGTCGGGCAGAGAAGCTGGGGCCATCGGATTTCCCCCTCAGTGGACGCAGAATGCGTGGTGTACGGCGCGGACGAGCGTGAATCGAGAGCGGTACAGCCGGCAGGAGACCGCGGCGGGGTAGCGCAGTTCCGGCGGTGCGGGAGCCTCGCCGGGCGCCCGCGCTGGTGGAGTTGTGCTGTCGTAGCGCGGATTCCACGGTGTCCGGTGGGTGTTGCGCTGCGAGTTGTCCCAGCGGATCGTTATCGACCAGTCCGGTTCGGTCAGGTCGCCGTCGCGGAACCGTATGGTGACGATCTCGACGAGGTACCGGCGATGCCAGTACCCGTCCCAGTAGGTGCCGCCGACCTGGCGCGGGCCGATCGCGTCGAACACCTCGCGCATTCGCTCGCGGTGACGCCACAGGCGGGTCTGCGCCGCGTCGAACGCGCGTAGCTCGTGCGGCGGCGGTGCCCATAGACAGTCACAGGGCTGCGGGTACCACGGTTCGGGCTCGTCGCAATCCCACGGCTCGATGGGATCGTCGCGATCGCTGACCAGGAATTCGCCGGTGCCGGCGCAGTCGCGGCAGCTGGCGAAGGCCCACAGCCCGCGCAGGTGGGTTTGGCGGTAACCCTCGGGAACGTGGATCGTCGGTTCCGTCATGTGCACCTCCGTAAACGGTCGGTCACCGGCGGGCGGGGCCCGCCGGTGGTGAACGGGACCTCGCGAGCACGGCGCGGCCCGGGCCGACTACCGCCGGACAGTGGATCGGCACTCTGGCAAGGTCCGGGCCGCGCCGTGCTTTTCTGGTGACCGGTTGCGCCGCGCGGCGTCCCGGCAAGGTCGGCAGCTGGCTACTTCTCGTGCGGCACGTCCAGGATCGGCACGAAGTGGGCGCAGACCACTGGTTGCCGTTGCCGGGCCTCGGAAATCACGATGCCGATGGCGTCGCGCAGGCAGCTGCGGACGGCGTGGTGGCTGGGACGGCTCGCCGGGTGGTGATGGACGACGACCGGGTCGAGAGGCCGCTGGCGCTCGCGGTGCTCGCCGGCGTGGTCGCGTTCTTCGACGCTGGAGAGCGTGGCGGTGAACCCGATGTCGGGCTGGAAGGCGATGCGCAGGCGCGCCCAGGGAAGCCAGCCGTGGGAGGCTGGGCGGCCGAGGTTCCAGTACGCGATCGCGGTGTGGCCTTCCCAGCGGATTACAGGGTTGGGATGCGGGGTGATCGCCGTGTCGATGACCGGGTCGGCCGGTGCAGCGGGTTCGCCGTCGTGCGGGCGGACGTCGGTCTTGTGGATGGTGAAACCGGAGCCGGGGCGCTCGCCGGCGATGGCTATGCACATGCCTTGGTCCTGCACGACCGTGCCGAGCAGGGATGTGCCGCCGTAGGTGAACCGGACGCGGTCGCCTTCGGTGTAGCGGTGCTGGAGCACGGGCAGCCAGCCCGCGGGGATCAGGTGGGCGGGGATGAGGGCCTTTTCCAGGTCGGTGCTGTCCGGTTGCCGCTGCCAGAGCCAGACCAGCTCCTGTGTGCCAGGGGCGGCCGGATCTGATGACGCGATTTCGGGCATCGCAGGGTCTCCTTCTCAGCGGATGGCGAGTCGCGGTCGGGGTATCGGGCGGTCGGTGAGGATGCGGGGGTTTTCGCGGCCGGCGGCGATGCCGTCGCGGATCGTGGTGATCAGTTCGCGGGCGTCGAAGTCGGCGACGCCGAGGTGGTGGCGGGCGGCGTTGGTGAGGTGGTGGGTGATGGCGGCGGCGCTGATCCAGCCGTTGCCGTGCAGTTCGCCGAGGGCCGCGGCGGCGGCGTAGACGGTGATGTGGCGGTGGCCCTCGGTGGCGGTGGTGACATTGCGGCACTCGGCGGCCACGGCGGCCTGGACGTAGGCGCTGACCCGGCGGCTGGTCGCGGGCAGGGGCGGTGGCGGCTGATGCGTGGCCCGCGGCGGTGCCGGTGGCGGGGTGAGGGCGGTGACGAGCCAGCCGGGCAGGACCGCCACCGGAAGATCCGAGGTGATGGCGTAGGGCACCGGCACGCCGTGGACGACGGCGACGGATCCCGGGGCGGCGACGAGCGCGCCGGGGCCGCGGGTGTCGACGTGCCAGCCGAGCCCGCGGCCGCGGGCGCCGACGGTGCTGCGCAGCCGCGAGCCGGGCGGCCGGGCGAAATATCGATGTTCGCCGCCGCGTGGGGTGGCGACGGTGAACGTGTCCACCGGGTCAGGTTCGCCGGCCTGCTGGGCGAGCAGGGTGAGGACGTCGCGGCCGTGGGTGATGCCGCGGTGGGCCCAGTGGAGGGGGATGGGTCCCTGGGCGGCGTCGAGGTCGAGCACGAGCAGGCCTGCTGGTCCGCAGGTGATGCCGATGTTGTGGGTCGGGTGGCGGAGCCACCAGCGGCGGATGCGGTCGGGATCGCAGGTGGCTCGCTGTTGCCAGTCGGGAATGGCGGGCCGCTTGCTGCGCGGGGCGAGCGGGAACACCGGCCACCCGCGCCCGGCGCCGCCCAACGCGGCTGCCAGCAGTCCGGTGGTGGCGGGGACGAGCGCCGCCGCCGGCGTAGTCGTGGTGGTCATGGCACCAGCTCGGCCGCGATCGGGGCCGGGACGGGGTCGATGACCATGGCGGCGGCGTTGTCGGTGCCGCCGAAGTACCGCGCGGCCAGCGTGAGCCGGTTCGCGCACGCGGCCGGGTCGCTGAACGTGCGGCACGCGCGGATGAGGGAGGCGTGCGGGACGAGTTGGTGGACGCCGTCGCTGGTCAGCAGCAACCGCCGGCGCGGCCCGGTTGTGGCGATGTGGCCGAGGGAGTCGTGGTCGGCGGTGGCCACGGAGCTGGTGACGACGTTGTCCCGCCGGGCGGCCAGCTGTTCGAGGTCCTGCGGCCGGTCTCGGTAGTGCTCGGCGAGGCTGTCGCGCAGCTGTTGACCTTCGGTGTGGTCGACGGTGAGCTGGGTGAGGACGCCCGCGTCGGGGTCGTATTCGTAGGCGCGGCAGTCCCCGACCCACGCGATGTCCCACCCGCCACCATGCTCGCGCGGGCGTGGGGCGGCGACGACCATGACGGTGTCGCCCTCGAGCACGGCGGCGAGGGTGCCGGCGGCGGCGAGCAGACCGGCGACGGCGCCGCGGTCGGAGGCGACGTAGGCGGCGGTCGCGGCCGCGCTGCCGGCAGCGTGGGCGGCGAGCGGGGAGTCGCCGATCCCGTCGGCCAGGGCCCAGCCGTGGCGGGCACCGGCGAGGGAGACGTGGGTGCCGGTGGCGTCGGCCTGGTGGGTGCGGTCGCCGATGCGCAGCGCCGAGCCGGGCAGGTAGGTGGGGTGGTCGGCGGCGTAGCGGCGGTGGTGGCGGGCCAGGGCGCGGGCGTCGCGGTGGGATTCGGCGAGCTCGGCCCAGCCGCACCGGCAGGTGGCGTGGGTCCAGCACGGGCCGGGCGGCAGCGGGGCATACGGCCAGACGGGGTGGTGACCGGCGGCGTAGGTGCTGGTGCGGTGGATGCTGTCGAAGACCGGCGGAAGGTGCGGATGCATCGAAGGGACTCCGTTCACGCGCGGGGCTGGCGGCGAGCCCGGCGGGAGGCGAGCACGACGGGACGGGGCAGGACGCTGGGGCGGGCCCGGCAGTGCAGTGCGCGGGCCCGCCCCTGGCCGAGGAACCGGGTGCGGCGACGGTCCGGGCGGCTAGACCGCGGCGCCGATCTGCTCCGCCTCGGCCTCGGCGTCCTGCTCGACCGGCTCCTGATCGGTGCCGCTGGTGGCGTCCTCGGTGTGGTCTGCCGCCGTGTCGCTCTGCGCGTCCGCATCCGCGTCCGTGTCGTCGACGTTGTCGACCCCGTCTGCGGCGTCCTCGACCTCGGCGTGGTCGGCGGCGTTCGGGGCCTCGGCCCCGTCGGCCTCGCCGCTCTCGGCGGTCGTGGGTCCGTCGCTCGTGAGCCCGGTGGCGAGGTCGCCGAGCTGCGCGGCGATGACCTCCTGCTCGGTTTCCGGGTCGATCACCTTCCGCTCCACATCGGAAGCCGGGTAGCCCCAGCCGATGATCGCGGCCATGTACGCCTGCGCTGCGCCCCACGGGCTTCGCCAGGTGTCGGAGCTCAGCTCATCCTCGATCGCGCAGAGGGTGAGGAACAGGTCGTAGAGGGTGGCCTTCCCCGCAGTGGACGCCTTCGCGATCTTGGCGGTCAGGTCGGTGATGATGGCCTCGTCCGGCATGCCCAGCAGTTCTATCGCGAGCGGGTGTCCGCTTTCCAACGCGTAGCGCAGCTCTTTGCTGCCTTCGGCCTTCTGCAGCGCGAGGAATAGCTGCGCGCCCTGCGGCGCGGTCTTGCGCTGCACGAGGGCGGCCAGCCATTCCCGACGCGGTGCTTCGGAGGCATCCCAGTCCTTCGAGTTCTGGTTGACCCACTCGTCGATGATGCGCGCCTTCTGGCGCTCGAGTTCGGAGGCGGCCTGCACGGCGCGGGCTGCCGCGATTTCGTCGCTGGTGACTACGTCGTCGAGGTTGTCGAGGTCGACGGCCTCGTCGGAAGTGCCGGTGGGAATGGGGGGCAGCGAGGTGAAGTCTATTCGGCCAGCCGGTGCGTAGCTGAGGGCGTGACCGTGGGCGCGGAAGTCGGCGCAGCCGTAGACCGCGACCGGGACCTTCTGGCAGTCGTCGTCGTACCGATCGGTGAGCCAGGCCCCATGGCCGGGGCAGGACTTGTGGTCGTCGGCCGCGAGCTCGGTCTGGGGCGCGTCCTCGGGCGTCGGACGAAGCCGATCCAGCGAGCGGGCGTCTGCGTCCCAGGCGGACAGGCTGGTGTCGAAAATTGTGATGCTGGCGTTGGTCAGTTCCTCGATGAGATCCTCGCTCAGGGCTTTGAAGCGAGAATTCTCGTCACGTTCGGTGCGCTTGCGTGCGGCGAAGACGGTGAAATTGTTGGGTGCCTCGCGTGCGATGCGGATCAGTTCCTTGGCGGTGTCGGGGTCGCCGGCTTCGTCGAACTCGGCGATCACCGCGGCCTGCAGTAGATCCAGCTGGAATCGTTCGCTGGCCTTGACCGCCAGCTCACTTCGCCCGGCCTGCAGGACGTTCTCGACGTAGGTCTTGCCCTTCTTGCCCAGAGCGAGCTTGCGGGCGATTCCGGCGGGCTTCAGGTTGAACGCGGCGAGCTGCTGGAGGGCGCGAGCGGTGTCGGCCAGGGTCAGGGACCTGCGCAGGGCGGGGTCGTTCTCGATGAACTGGTTGACGATCCGCTCGATGGTGGCCTTGCGCTCGTCAGCCGGCGGCGGGGTCTTCATCCAGACCGGCACCGTGCAGCCCGCTTCGCGGGCGTTGAGGACGCGGCGCTGACCTTCGGTGACCACGATGGTGCCGGTGTCGTAGTCGCGGTAGCCGTTGACCGCGGTCTTGACGCCGTGGGTCTTGAAGTTCGCCGTGGTGTCCTCGTCGGCCTCCGCGTTGTCGGTGCGCACGTTCTCGGCGAGCAGCACCTCGCCCGGCTTGACCCGGAGGATGGTGTCGATCTCGGCGTCCCACTTCGCGTGCAGCGCCGTGCGGTCGGTGTCGGACAGGCCGTCGAGCGGCGTGCCCTCGACGTCGGTCGCGGTCGTGTCGCCGTCGGGGGCGGTGTCGTCGGTGACGGCACCGCCCAGGTCGGACTGTGGGAGGTCGGTGTCCGGTGTGGCTGTCGGGTTGTCGGTGTCGCGCTGGGTCGGCAGATCCATCCTGCTGGTCACGAAGGTGCTCCTTCACACGGGCCGGCTGGTCACCGGAAACGAATCCGGTGACCGGCCTCGAACCCCGCACCACCTCCCTATCCATCACCGCGTCGCGGTGGAAGAGAAGGGGAGTGCGGGTGTCCCGGTCGGGACGCACTCGCCCGAGCGGGGCCGCCCGCGTCCGCGGCAAGCCCGCCCCGACCACGCGACCAGGAGCAGAGATCGTGATCGGGCGGGCTTCCGCCGACGCCAGGCTCCGCTAGAGTGCGTCGGCCCCGACCGGAACACCCGCACCCGCTTTCCTTACCGATGCAAAACTTTCCCCATCTTCTTGCCTAGTACTCCAGTAGTAGTTCGTGATTTTCATGGTTCCTGGCGTGATTGTCGCTGGTAGTGGGCTTGCCGGGCGCGGTGTTGGTGGCGTCGCCGCCAGCGGGACCAGCGCAGGCATGCGCCGATGTCGCGGGTGGGCTGGATAACGAGCTGGGTGAACAGGTGCCGGATTTCTTTGAGGGTCAAGGGAATCAGCCCGTCCGGTGCGGGTCTGGATCGGGCGGTGACGGTCAGGATCGTGAGGAAGGCGTGGGCGAGCAGCACCAGAGTGGTCCAGCGGTACCAGGAGGTCCAGGTGCGGGCCTGGTGCTCGTCCAGTCCGGTCTGGCCCTTCGAGGTTTGAAACGATTCCTCGATGGTCCACCGACGTCCGGCGACCCGCACCAGCACCACAAGACCCACCTTGTCGGACGCGTAGCAGCGGCAGTAGGCCAACTCGCCGGTGCGGCGGTTGCGGCGGACCAGCAACCACCGATGCCCCGCGGGCTCGTCATCGCCGCCGGTGATGCCGATCCAGGCCCAGTCGTAGAAACGGTGCCCTTTCGCGCCTTTACCGGCCGAGAGCCGCTGCCAGGCCCGTTTCGGCAGCCGCATAACCAGTTCGTCGGCCCGATACGTCCCGGCGCTCGTGGTGACACGGTGGTCGCAGGCCACCGCCAGCACGTACCCGACCTGGGCGGCCCTCCAGGTCGGCACGCAAGCTCGGGTTGCCGCCCTAGACCTCGTCACCGGCGACCCACCGCGCCCGCACGCCGGCGTCGAGGGCCCGCAGGATCATCCGCGACGCTAGTTCGGGCTTGGTCGCGAACACCGTGCCGTCCGGGATCCCGGCCTCGGCGTACCGGCTGAGATCCTCGGTCCACGAGGCCGGCAGGTAGAGTTCACGGTCGATCAGGGCGTGCCCAGTTTTGTTGGTATAGGTCAGAAACACCACGACCTGGGCGTTCTCGATCCGGCCGGCGGTCCCGGTGTATTGGCGGGCCACCCCGACCGTGCACGAGCCCTTCTTCACGCCCCCGGTCTCGTCCACAACCAGCATCGCGTCGGTGTCACCGAGCCGTTCCACCGCGACTTCGCGGACATCGTCGCGTACCGCATCGGCGTCCCACACCCCCGCGACAACAGGTTCTGCATCCCATCGGGGGTGGCATCCCCGGCGTGTTCAGCGATCGTCCAGCAGTTTTTCCGCGGCAGATCCGCCAGCAACCCCAGCACGAACGCCCGCGCCCGCCGCCGCGGCTCCACCCGCACGAACCGTGCCGCCACCCGCGCCATCAGCCCATCGAACCTCTCCCGCCACCGCACCGGATCAGCCTCAGCAGGGTCTACGATGACACCCGTGGCCACCACATGATCTTGAGTTGTCGACACAACCACTCATGATCGACTGGTGGCCGCACCCATCTTCGCTCGGCCCCACCAGGCAAGATCACGAACACCGGTTTGAGTACTTACCATGAGCAATTGAGTTGCGCGCATCACACCAAGACCGATCAATAAGTTTTGCCTTCATTTTTCAATGCGTCAAGCGAGAATCCGACCTCATCCGAAATGCGAGAGCTATCAGCGAACACGTCCGCAGTACCGCATTGGCCCTATGGTCGAGAGTGATGCTATTCGGGTAGTGAATCGAGGTGGCTCTCCAGGCGATCGAGCCGACCGCGCCAGTGTTCGCGGTATGGCTCAAGCCACTCATCCACTTCGGCCAGCGGTGCTGCCCGTAGCTGGTAGAACCGACGTTGAGCATCTTGGCGCACAGACACAAGACCCGCCTGTCGCAGCAGTTTCAAGTGCTTCGACACGGTTGGCTGGGCGATCGGCAGCTCGTTGAGGAGATCGGTGACGGGTCGCTCGCCTTCACGCAGCAGGTCGAGAATCCGGCGCCGGTTCGGCTCTGCCAGCACCTCATACACCGTCGTGTCAGTCGAGTGCATCCGTGCGCTCCAGCAGTTCACGCAGCCGACCGAGACCGGTTCCCCAACCTGGCGCGACGGCCGCAGCGGTTTCCGGCCCATCCACGACGTTGGTGAAGATCAGCAGACAGCCAGCGGCATCGGAGACGAGTTCGAACCGCAAGGTCTCGGCGTCCCACGTGTATTCCAGCAGGTTTGGCGGATCGTATGCCGTGACCGTGCCCGACCCGACCGCCTGGCCGTCGGCGACGTAGGACAGCTTCGCGTCGGGAGCGAAGCGCAGCTCAGAGTGGTCGTAGTCGAGGATCTCAACGAACCAGGACTTCAGCTGGTCGGTCTCGGTCAGCGCACGCCACACCTTGTCGCGCGGGTGGGCGAGCTGACGCTCGAACCGGACGGCCACTCGACCGTCCGGCAGCGTGGTTGCGGTCTCTTTCATCTTTTACCTCCATCCCTCAAGGGCAATATTGCCGGATAGTAATATCTCTCGCAAGGCTGAAACTATCGAGCAGGCAGCAACGGTGCAGCGCCTCCGCGCCGCGGTGAGAGCGTCGTGGCACCGTGCCCCTGGATCGGGTACGGCTGCAGCCCTGGTCCACGCGGGCCGGCCGGGCACCCCACCGCCCTACCCGTCTGCTCACCGCACTCGCACCCGGCTGGCACACCCCAGCCACTGACGCTCGACAGCTGGAACCACGCGGCCGGTGCCCCTACCGCGACCGCGAATCCGGATCGACGCTGCGACCCGCCCGGTGCCTGATAAACCCGTTGACCTGGACGAACCGGCGCCGCCGCCGCCAACATCGAGCCCGCGAAAGCCCACTACCGAGCCCGGCCAGCAACATGATCACGATCTACGGCTGGAGCACTAGCCCCATTGCACCGGCGTGCCGCCCACGGGCTCTTGCCCCACAACTCACCTCCTGTTGCAGCTCATCTAGGAGCCGGATTCCGCAGCAGGCCCAGCATTCCGCTGCGGTGGGAGAGCGTCAGCCAGGTATCGGCGATGTCCGGGTGCGCCCGGCCGTCCAGGTCAGCGCGCGTCCAGGCCAGCCACAGGCACCCCAACGGTAGCGCGCGCGTTCTCGGGCTTGGGTGACGCTGTCCCGCAGCGATTCCAGGACGGCAGCGACGGATCGGGCTCGGCGACGGTTACCTCCCGCAGGAACAGGTCGACGCGATCGAGCAGCCACTGCGGGATCCGGGCGAGGTAGCGCGCACGCTGCGCCGGGGTGCAACGGCACTCTTCGGTCCGGACGCAGCCGGAGGCGCAGTCGCGGGCGGTCGACACCATGCGGGCCCTGGCTGGGCGCGTTTCGGCGCCTGCCGCGCGGTGATGCCGATCGTGCCGTGCTCCAGCGCTGGACGCAGCACCCGGATCCGTACCCACGCGCCGATTAACCGCTTGTATGAAAGTTCATCGTGCATCGTATGTCGCCGGGCGGGCAGATGCTGATGCCGATCATCGCCGACGCCGACGACTGGCTCGAACGACGGGACGCGAACGCGTCGCGGCTGCACGTCCACACCGAACTGGGTGACCCGGCGATCTGAGTCACGATCGGGTGCCTGTGCTCGCGCTGGTGTAGTGGTGGCGCTGCGAACGCGCCCCCGTGCCGGCCTTCGTCGGATCCGGAGCCGAGGCGGAGGCTCGGATGCCGCGTCGAGTCCGGTCAAGGCCGAACATCGACGCAGGGGCGTCCTGGCTTCGGCTCTCGCGTTCATCGGCGATGCCGGTCCGCGCCGCCTCGTTGCCGGAGCCGACGCGGACCGAAACCGTCTATAGGTGGTAGAAGTCGCTGTAGTGGTCGGGTGAGTACCAGACTTCGCCGGAATTCATGTCGACGATGATCCGGTAGGCGTCTCGGTGGGCGCCACAGGTGCGCGGGTAGACGTCGTACTCCTGGAAGGAGTCGCCGCTGGGCAACTGTCCGTCGTTGTTGTAGTACGTTCCGCCGGCGAAGTTGCACTGCCCGTTCGGCCAGTCGTACCAGCCCCTGCTGCCTGGGTAGCCGTCTGCCTCCCAGGTCGAGTTGGCCGACCGGGCATCAGAGCAGCCGGAAATGGTGCACGAATCGAAAGTTGACGCGTTGGCCGGTGTTGCCGCTGCCGCGATGCCCGCGGTCGACATCATGACGGCGGCTGCCACGCCGAGCCCCTTGGCCCACACGGGCCGGGTGCTTAGCTTCCTCTGCATAGGTCCTCCTTGGAAGTGCTACTGGCAAACATTGTTGATGATTATTTTTGGCGAGAAGCAGGAAACGAAAATCTTCGCCAATGGCGAATGAACTCTCGTCGAAACCCGGCAATGGCCGGTAGGGCCTTGGTGCGAAGTGCAGTGATCACCGTCAGGGCGTGCGGATGGCCGGCCCCGAAGACCTTACGTCCGAGATCGGGTTGCCTGTCCTGCTTGGCCGGCAAGCGTGTGTTCGCCGACGGCAGGTGCTCGGCGTGAGGTCGGCCGGCGCCCACCCATGCGGGGTGGGCGCCGGCCGGCGGGGGGGCGATGGTCAGGCGGAGGTGGCGCAGCCGCCGATGTCGTTGCTCCAGGTCGGCTGGACGGCGAACCGTCCGGCCGAGGTGGACAGTGCGGTCAGGCCCTGCCAGGCGCACAGGTCGCCGTTTTCCTCGCCGCTGGAGTCGAGCCAGCCGTTGCCGGCCTGCGGGTCGGTTTCCGCCTCCGCGTATTCGTGGCCGCCGACGATGCTGAACCCGTCGAGGGAGTTCTGCACGGAGTTAGCGCCGCATCCGGATCCGGCGTCGAGCACGTAGGGCATGTTGGTGTAGGCGACGTTGCCGTTCCAGTCGTGCCAGGCACAGAAACCGGCGTTGGGGAAGTTGTCGGGACTGGTGCCCGACGGGCTGACCACGAACACGTCGGCGTTGACCCCGGACACCCCGAAGTGGCTCGCTCCGCGGTTGGCTTCGGAGGAGATCTGCGACGCGGTCGAGCTGGCCGGGGCGGCCGAACCGTTGTCGACCCAGGTACCGCCGAGGACGGGGTTGGCGCTGGAGGCGTTGCCGCTGTTGTCGGTGTACTGGTTCATCACGTTCGACCACCGCTCGGAGCCGTTACCGAGGCCGGCGAAGAAGTTGGTCAGATAGGACCGAACGCCGTTGGTGTCGCTGTTCCACTGAGAGCCCCAGAAGACCAGGTAGACCTTGGTGTTGTGCTCGACGGGGCCGCCGCCCCAGGCCAGCTGGGACAGTAGCGTGCGGGGCGCGGCGTGCGCGCCTCGCTGGTGCATGACGATCTTGTGCGGCTGATGTGCCGTGGTCTGGACGGGGGTCGCGGCGTGGGCGGTGCCGGTCATCGCGGCGGCCAGCCCCAACGCGGTCGCGCAGACTGCCGCACCAGCGCGGCCCCAGCGGGTCTCGGAGACCAAGGACATAATCTTTCCTCCGTGATTTCGTGTTCTTCGACGGAAACAGCTCCATAATGGAATTAATGGGGGAAAACCGATTGCAAATGATGATTTAGGCGGATTCGCTTGATCGATTTATCGGGTATCTATTTCGGGGTGCGCTCAGGGTGTCCGCCGCTTGGTTGCCGTGGCGGCGGGATGTAGCGGATTCGTTTCCGGAATCTGGGTTCAGCCGATGCCCAGTACGGCCTCGGCTGTGGTCCAGTCGGTGAGCATCGCGTCCTGGGCATCGGCGAGGGTTGCCTGCCCGGCGCAGACGGCCTTCTTCACCGCGTTCTCCACCGAGTCCTTGCTGTAGGCGTTCTCGGTCCCTGCGTGAGGTTCGGGCCACAGGTTGGCCGGATCCTTCGGTGCGCCACCGAGTTCGAGGGGCAAGAAGTGATCCTCTTCGTAGTCGGACATGGTCGTGTCGCCGTAGCCGTAGTCGATGATTCCCTGTTGCTTCAGGTTGTTCGTGTAACTGGTCGAGGGCCGGATGGTTGCGGTCCATCCGGGCACGCAGATGGTCGAGTCGACGGTGTCCTGCGTGACGTCCGGGTTCAGGACGCCCGGTGTACACGTGGAATCGGGCAGGGGGAGGTAGGCCTGGGAGCAGCTGGCCGAGAGCGTGTTCGCCTGAGCGGCTGGGGTGAGGGCGCACGCCGCAACCAGGACGGCAGCGGAAAGGGCGAACCGTACGAGCGTCACGGGCATGGCGATCCTTCGAACGGTGGGGAGGAGGTGGGGCGGGTCGACGCCGCTGCGCGTGTGGCCGGGATGGCGGGTTCCGGTCCGGGCGTCGTTCCGGTGGAAGTGTGTGATCTCTCGCTGGTGAATCGGATGGGGTATGCGGTAAGAGTCCCCGCGGGCTGCGCGGTCGGCTACCTACCTCCGTAGGGAGTGGTAGGTAAATTGCAATCTGTTAACCATGCTTGTTGGTCGTTCTTATATTGCGTCAACCCGACATCCGGGGCACTGCGGCCCGAAGGGCACGAAGTGGCGGGTTTCTCCTCGGCGCCAATGTTTCGGGGCCTCGACGCTGCTTCGGCGGCGAGGACGGCCCTGGGGGCGCGAACGGATGGCTGTGTAGGCCGCGCAGGCTAGTTGGCCGTCGGAATCCGACAGCCGGTCGGGACCGCGCGTGTGGCGAGGTCAGCAGCTTTGTCTGTCCGATCCGCGCAGAGGACTTTGTGCAGGCCGCCGCTCGTTGTGCTCCGGCTTGTCGCCTGGTCGCGAGCCACGAACTCGGCATGATCGTGCTGCGCGATCACCCTGGCCCAGCGCACCACGTCCACTCCGGATCCGTCCCGCGCAGCGCAGGCGAGCAGCGTTCAGGGCGCACGGTGGCCTTGGTAACCGATAATAGTTCCGGCGAAGCGGTCGGCCTCGGCGCAGGGGTCGGTGTGGGCGCTGAGTGCTGGGTCGGTCGCGTCGACGGTGACCGCGAGGAGGGTGTTGTCGGCGACGCCGATCATGGTGGTGCAGTGGCCGATGCTGGCGCCGCGGTGAATGCCGGGGTAGCTGTGCACGGTGGTGGGTTCGAATCCGGCGATGCTTGCGCGGTGCTGGTAGAGGGCTTCGACCCCGCCGCTGGTGGTGTCGACGGTGGCCTGGTAGCTCAGGCCTCGAGCGTCACCGGGTGTCCATCGGCAGGCGCCGGCCTGCCCGGTGCCGGGGGTGGTGACGTAGTACTGCGCGAGCAGCTGGGCGCTCATCAGCCCGCACGGCGCGGCGGCGAACCCGGCGAGGTCGATCGGGTCGGCGGCGAGCTCCGGGGACAGCCGCTGCGGGCCGGGCGGACCCGAAGTGCAGCTGGTGACGGCGGCGAGCAGCGTGCCCATGGTGAGCGTGATCGCGGCGATCCGCACGGTGGTCTCCTCTCGGGCGCCCGGCATCCAGGATGGCACGCGTCGGCTCGCCCGGTGCCGGTTCCGGGCGGGCCGTCCGGTTCTCATGCGGATGCCCGATGTGCGGCCGTCGCTGCCCAGTGGGCCGGGTCGAGGGTGATCTGTCCGGTGTCGGTGTCGAAGTCGAACAGTTCCGCGTAGCGGCCCCAGTCGATGGCGGTGTTGAGCTGCTGCTGGGCGTCCTCGGGGGAGAAGCCGCGGCGGAGCAGGTCGAGGAAGAAGCCGGCGCGAAGGTTCCCGTCGGCGCTGGCGGCCAGCGCTTTGTGGATGGTGCGCACCAGGGGCGCGCGGTCGCGGGCTTGTTCGGCGAAGATCTTCTTGCTGTCCTGGATGTCGGCGGTGGTGAACGTCTCGCCGGCCGGGGTGAGGTGCAGGTCGCCGCCGGCGACGAACAGGAAGTCGAGCATGGCGGCGGCGTCGACCAGCGGAAGCAGGTCGTCGACTTCGAAGCCGATTTCGGCGGCGATGTCGGGCAGGTCCGCGCGGCAGCCGCGGGCGTAGACGATCTCGACAAGCCCGGCGAGCCCGCCGACGGACGCGGCCGGCAGGGGGCGCGCGGTGGGGGTGGCTTGAGTGGGTTCGGGCACGGTCTCACCGGGTTCGCGGCCGGTGAGCAGGTCGTAGAGCTGGTCGACGAGGGCGTCGAAGGCCGGGGTCCTGCGGTCGCGGGGGCGGGGGAGGTCGACGGCGACCTCGGCGCGGATGTGGCCGGGATTGGCGCCGAGGACGACGACGCGGTCGGCGAGCTGGACGGCTTCTTCGATATTGTGGGTCACGATGCAGATCGCCTTGGTGGGGAAGCCGTCCTGCGCCCAGAGTGTCATGAGCTCGGTGCGGAGGTTTTCGGCGGTCAGGACGTCGAGGGCGGAGAAGGGTTCGTCCATGAGGAGCAGATCGGGTTCGAGAACCAGCGCGCGGGCGAAGCCGACGCGCTGGCGCATGCCGCCGGAGAGTTCTTTGGGGTAGGCGGATTCGAAGCCGTCGAGGCCGATCATGTCGATGGCTTTGAGCGCGCGTTCCCGGCGTTGTGCGGGCGCGATCCCTTGGGCGGCGAGGCCGAGTTCGACGTTGTCCTGGACAGTCAGCCAGGGCATGAGCGCGAAGGTCTGGAAGACCATGGCGGTGCCGGGGTTGGCGCCGTTGAGTTCGGTGCCCCGGTAGCGGACCGACCCGCTGGTGGGGCCGATCAGCCCGGCGACTGTGCGCAGCAGGGTGGACTTGCCGGACCCGGAACGGCCGAGCAGTGCGACGATTTCGCCGGCGCGCAGGTCGAGGGTGATGTTGTCGAGGACGCGCAGCTCGTCGCCGGCCCGCCCGGCGAAACTTTTGCTGACTTTCTCGACGGCGACGAGAACTTCGGAGCGAGACACGGGGAACCTCGTTTCAGGACAGGGAGAAGCGGCGTTCGGCCAGGGCATACAGGCGTCGCCAGAACAGCCGGTTGAGGCCGACGACGTAGAGGCTCATCACCGCGACACCGATCAGGATCTGTCCGGCGTTCCCGGCGCTGGTGGCGTCCTTGATGTAGGCACCGAGCCCGGTCGCGGTGAGGGTGAGCCCGTTGTAGGAGACGACTTCGGCGACGATGGAGGCGTTCCACGCACCGCCGGCGGCGGTGATCCCGCCGGTGACGTAGCTGGGGAAGATCGCCGGCAGGACCAGCCTGCGCCACCACAGCTTCCGCGGGAGCCGCAGGTTGGCGGCGGCTTCGCGCAGGTCGTTGGGGACCGCGCTGGCCCCGGCGATCACGTTGAACAAGATGTACCACTGCGCCCCCAGGGACATGAGCAGGATGCCGCCCCAGTTCAGCGAGATCCCGGTTGCGACGAGGACGGCGGTGATCAGTGGGAACAGGAAGTTCGCCGGGAACGACGCGAGCACCTGCACGACCGGCTGGGCCAGCCGGGACACCCTGGGGTTGAGCCCGATCCACACCCCGACCGGCACCCACACCGCCGTCGCGACCGCGACCAGCACGAGTACCCGGGCGAAGGTGATCAGCCCGAGCAGCAGGGCGTGGGCGACCTCGCCGAACCCGGCGGTGCCGGCGATGAAGGCGACCATCCGGACGAAGCTGTAGCCGATCAGCGCGAGCACCGCTGCGGTGAACACGACGTCCCCGGCCCGGCGGCGCGCCGGCGAGACCCGCAGGGGGCGTTCGGCGAGCCCGAACCCGGCCATCACCCGGTCGATCGGGTGCACCAGCGGCCCGAACACCCGGCCCAGCAGGGCCGGGACCCGGGAGCGGCGCAGCAGGTCCAAGGTGAGGCTCCGGGGCGCCTGGGCGGTCTCGGAGTATTCGATCCGGAATCGTTCGGACCAGGCGGTCAGCGGGCGCCAGAACAGCACGTTGACCCCAACCACCATGACGACCATGACGGCGACGGCGAGCAGTACCTTGCCCAGAGCGCCCTCGTCGGAGGCGGCGGCGACATAGGCGCCGATGCCGGGCAGGGCGTAGGAGCGGTTGTCGACGCTGAGGGCTTCGGAGGCGGTGAGGAAGAACCAGCCGCCGCCGAAGCTCATCATCCCGTTCCAGATCAGCGGGATCATCCCGCCCGGCACGTCCACCCGCCAGAACCGCTGCCACCGCGAGAGCCGCAGATCGCGCGCGGCCTCGTCCAGTTCGCGTGGCTGGGAGACCAGCGAGTGGTAGAACGCGAAGGTCATGTTCCATGCCTGGGACGTGAAGATCGCGAAGATCGACGCGCACTCCAGGCCCAGTTCCGAACCCGGGAACAGGGCGATGAACCCGGTGATCGTCACCGAGAGGAAGCCGAGGATCGGCACCGACTGCAGGATGTCCAACGCCGGCAGCAGCACCTTCTCCGCGCGCCGCAGCCGGGCGGCGGCCGTCGCGTAGACGAAGGTGAAGACCACCGAGGCCACCAGCGCGAGGAACATCCGCAGCAGCGAACGCCCGGCGTAGTAGGGGAGTTCGGCCGGATCGGTGGACACTGTGGACGGTGCGGTCGCCGGTGTCCACGGACCGGCGGCACCGTGCGCCAGGCGCACCACCAGCCACAGTAGCGCGGCAGCGCCGAGGAACACCGCGATGTCGGCGAGGGTGCGCCGCGGTCGCGCGAGCACGCCCTTGGTCGGGAAGGTTCGCAGCAAGGACATGGTTCACCTGTCCTCGGTATCGTCGTGGTCGGGGGTGGTGACCTGCCAGCGGACGCTGGTCACCGAGGGCTCCAGCGACAGCCGGGACACCGCGGACTCCATCTGCTTGTCGTCGCGCTGCCCGGCCGACAGGTCCGCGCGCACCTCCACCTGGCCGTCGCTGGCCGCATTGAGGCTTTCGATGGACTGCAGCGCGAAGTCCGTGCGCGACAACGATTGCACGAGCAGGGTGCGCACGTGTGCCTCGGCGTCATCGCGGGTCACCGCGCGAAAGGTGTAGGTGGCGGGAGTTTCGGTGCGAGTGTCCGGCCGGCGATCGACAGCGCGCCCGAGCGGGCGCAGCGCCACGTTCACCGCCACCACCACGACCGTGCCCGCCGTCGCCTCGACGTACAGCCCGGTGCCGGCGAGGGATCCCACCGCCGCCGAGCACCACAGGGTCGCCGCGGTGTTGAGGCCTCGCACGGTCAGGCCCTCACGCAGGATGACCCCGGCGCCGAGGAACCCGATCCCGGACACGATCTGCGCCGCCACCCGCGTCGGATCGGCGCCCGCGCCGGTGAACCCGTGCGCGGACAGCAGCACGAACAGCGTCGCGCCCGCCGCGACCAGCGCGTTGGTGCGCAACCCGGCCATCCGGGCCCGGTACTGGCGCTCGAAGCCGATCACCGTGCCGAGTCCGACACCGCTGCCCAGGCGCAGCAGCATCTCCGCAGTCGTCATCCTGCGCTCACTTTCGGTCAGGTAGATGGAGAGGGCGGTTACCACCAGGCGGGGCGGCGGCCGTGGAGCCGTTTGGCCAGCTGCGCTGCCACGGCGTAGGTCACCAGGACGAGGACCAGCCACAGCAGGTAGCCGCCGGGCAGCTGGTGCAGGCGCAGCGGCCCGGCCAGGGGCGACAGCGGCAGCAGCAGCCCGGTCAGCCCGGCACCCGTCGCCGCGGCCACGACCACGCGAGTGGGGCGGGCGCCCCGGGCGAACCCGGCCCGGCTGCGCAGGACCAGCATCACCAGAAGCTGGGAGAGCAGGCTTTCGGCGAACCAGCCCGTCTGGAACAGCAGCGGGTCGGCGCCGGCGCCGAACACCCACCACAGCACGGCGAACGTCGAGAGGTCGAACACGGAGCTCAGCGGGCCGAACACGAGCATGAACCGGGTCAGCCCGCGCGCGTCCCAGCGCCGTGGCGCGCTCAGGTACTCCTCGTCGACGCGGTCCCAGGCCAGCGCGAGCTGGGCGAGGTCGTAGAGCAGGTTCGCGACCACGAGCTGGATCGGCAGGATGGGGAGAAACGGCAGGAACGCGCTCGCCGCGAGCACGGTCAGCACGTTCCCGAAGTTCGACGCGGCGGTGATGTTGACGTACTTCAGCGTGTTGCCCAGCGTGCGGCGGCCCTCGACGACACCGCGGGCGAGCACGCCGAGGTCGCGCTCCAGCATCACCAGGTCGGCGGCGTTCTTCGCCGCGTCGGTCGCGGTGTCGGGGGCGATGCCGACGTCGGCGGCCCGCAGCGCGGTGACGTCGTTGACGCCGTCACCGATGAACCCGACAACCCGGCCCTGCGCCCGCAGCGCCGCTACGATCCGAGCCTTGTGCGCGGGGGCGAGCTTGGCGAACACCGTCGTTCGCTCGGTCAGCACGCGCAGATCGGCGTCGTCGGCCCGCTCGACGTCGCTGCCGAGCACGACGTCGCCGACCGGGACCCCGACCTGTTCGGCCACGCGCGCCGCGGCGTGGCGGTTGTCGCCGGTCAGGATCTTCACCGTGATCCCGCGCCGGGACAGTGTCCGGACGGCTTCGCTCGCGCCGTCGCGGACCGGGTCGACGAACCCGATGAACCCGACCAGGATCAGGCCGGTCTCGTCGTCCTCGGTGTAGCGGCCGGGGCGGGCCGGGCGCTCGCGGGCGGCGACGGCCAGCAGCCGCATGCCGTGCTCGGTGTGTGCCCGGACGAGGTCGGTCACTTCGGCCCGGGCCGCGTCGGTCAGCCTGGCCAGTTCACCGGCGCGGCGGGCGTGGCCGCAGCGGGGCAGGATCTCGTCCGGATCCCCCTTTGTGATCATGATGTGGGCGCCTGCGCGGTGGACGACTGTGGTCGCGCGGCGGCGAGCGTGGTCGAAGCCCAGCTCGTCGACCTTGGTGAACAGCGCGTCGGTCACGAGGTCGTCGTCCGGCTCGGCGAGCTGCGCGAGGATCGCCTCGTCGAGCCGGTCGCGCCGGTCGGCCTGGAAGTGCACCGCGAGGTAGGCGTATTCGGCGGCTTCGCCGTCCGGGCGGCCGTCGGCGTCGATGCTGTGCGCGAAGGCGACGCGGTCCTGGGTCAGGGTGCCGGTCTTGTCCACGCACAGCACGTCCATCGCGGCCAGGTCCTGGATTGCGTTGAGCCGCTTGACGATCACCTTCCGGTGAGACAACGCGGCCGCGCCACGGGCCAGGTTTGTCGTGACGATCACCGGCAGCATCTCCGGTGTCAGGCCGACCGCGACGGCGACCGCGAACATCGCTGCCTGCGCCCAGTTCCCGGTGACCGTGCCGTTGACCACGAGCACGATCGGCACCATCACCAGCATGAACCGCACCAGCGTCCAGCCCACGCGGCGGACGCCGTGGTCGAAGCTGGATTCGGTGCGCGGCGCCGAGGACTGCGTGGCGAGGGACCCGAAGTACGTCCCGGCGCCGGTGGCGACCACGACCGCGGTCGCGGTACCGCCGACCACCGACGTCCCGGCGAGCACGACCGCCGGCGCGTCCACGAGTCCCGTCGGCGACGCCGGTGGTCGCCGGCGTGGTGCGGGCACCCGCTTCGCCACCGGCAGCGCCTCGCCGGACAACGCCGACTGGTCCACCACCAGGTCCGCGGCCGCGACCACCCGGACGTCCGCGGCCACCACGTCGCCCGGCCCGAGCAGCACCAGGTCGCCGGGGACGAGGTCGGCCGTCGGCACCTCGCGTTCGGCGCCCGGGAAGCCCTCGCCGGCCCGGCGTCGGACGGTGGCCGTAGTGCTGACCGTGGCCCGCACGGCACCGACCGCCCGCTCGGACCGTGCCTGCTGCCAGAACCGCAGCAGCACGTTCAGCGCCACCATCGCGGCCACGGTCACGCCGCCGCGGAGGTCGCCGACCACCGCGAAGACCAGACCGAGGGCGGCCAGCAGCGCCACGAACGGGCTGCGGGCCGCAACCCATCCGCGCTTGGCCACTCCCGTCGCGACAGCGGGATCGGGGCGGTTGTCACCGAAGCGGCGCAGCCGGTCGGCGGCCTCGGCTTCGGTGAGGCCCTTCGGCGAGCTTTCGAGCCGGTGGAAGACCGTGATCGCGGGTGCGTCGCCCAGTTCGGGCGGCACGCCGGGGAAACGCGTCATGGGGTGGGGTCCTGTCCATCGAGGGCACAGCTGTACGAGACGACAGCGGCGCGATCACGTGGACCACCGGGTCTACCCCGGCGCGGCCGGGGAGGGCCGGATGTCCCCGCGGTCGCGGCGACTACTTCCTTCGCCGGTCACCCGGCTCACCTCCCTCCACACGACAGGCTGCATCACCCGGCGGGCGACGACCGGGCACCAGTACACCCCAACCCGACACGAACAGTCAAACACTTGTGCAAGTGACCGTCCTTACGTCACTCTGTGGGGACACTCGAGAGGATGTACCCCGTGCCTGCGCCACCCTATCCCGACGCGCTGCCGCCCGATCTGCTCCAGGACGCCGCGACGACCTTCGGCCTGCTGTCGGCCACCGTTCGGCTGCATCTGCTGTGGCTGCTCGCTCACGGCGACCGCGACGTCGGGACCCTCGCCGAGGAAACCAGCCAGAGCGTTGCCACCGTCAGCCATCACCTCGGCAAGCTCAAGCTCGCCGGCCTCGTCCGCGCCCGCCGCCACGGCAAGCATCAGATCCATTCGATCGACGACCCCCAGGTCGCCGACATCGTCCGGCTCGCCATCCGGCACCACCAGGAACTCCGCACCGGTTCATCGCGGGCGCGCCGCACCCGCGGCGCCTGAGGCCGTCCTCTCTCAGTGTCCTATCAGGACACAATTGAGAGCCTCTCCGGAGATCGATCGGACAGCGGGGTGGCGGATGTGGCAGCCGAGGTGAGCGGTGGCCGGGGTGCGCGGCTGCACGCGGCGGTGTTCGGGTGGCTTTCCCGTCCGCTGGCGTCGTTCCACCTGGTTTTGTGCCTGTGTGGACTGTTGACGTTGCTCGGTGCGGTGATGGTGCTGTCGGCGTCCTCGGCGTCGGCGTACGACCCGCACGCCGGGGGGAGTGTCTACGGCACGTTCTACCGGCACCTCGCCTCCATCGCCGCCGGGCTTGTCGCGTTGTGGGCGGGGCTGCGGCTGCCGTTGCCGGCGATCAGGCGGGCGTCGCCGACGGCGATGATCGGGGCGCTGGTCCTGCTGGTGCTGGTGATCACGCCGCTCGGGACGCTGGCCGAGGGGGCCCGGCGCTGGTTCTCCTTCGGTCCGCTGTCGGTGCAGCCCGTCGAGATCGCCAAGGTCGCCCTCATCCTGTGGGGAGCGCACATCCTGGTGACGAAGGCCCGGCTTCTGCGGTACTGGCGCCATCTCCTGGTGCCGGTGGTTCCGGCCGCGCTGCTGATGTTCGCGCTGGTGATGGCCCAGCCGAACTTCAGCGGCACGATCACGCTCGGGATCGTCCTGATGGCTCTGCTGTGGTTCGCCGGCGCGCCGAAGCGGTTGTTCGCGGCGTTGCTGCTCGGGGCCGGGGTGGGGGTGGTCGTGCTGGCCGTGGCCGCGCAGTACCGGCTGGCCCGGGTACTGTCGTTCGTGTCCGACGGAACCGACGCGTCGGGTTCGGGCTACCAGGCGCTGCAGGCGGAGTACGCGCTCGCCGACGGCGGCCTGCTCGGCGTGGGACTGGGACAAGGTGCGTCGAAGTGGAAGTACCTGCCAGATGTTCAGAACGATTTCATCTTTGCGCTCGTCGGCGAGGAACTCGGCTTCGTGGGCTGCGTGGTCGTCCTCGCGCTCTTCGGGGCGCTGGCGGTGGTGGGTTTCCGGATCGCCACACGCAATCGCGACCCGTGGAACCGGATGGTCGCCGCCACGATCACGGTTCTCCTGGTGACTCAGGCTGCCATCAACATTGGCTACGTGGTCGACGTCCTGCCGGTGACCGGTGTCACGCTCCCGCTGGTCTCCTACGGTGGAACTTCGCTGGTGGTCACGATGTTCCTTTTCGGCCTTCTCGCTCATTGCGCCCGGCACGAGCCGCAAGCCGTGGCGGACCTGACGCACCTGGGCCCGGGCCGCCTCGGCCGGCTCCTGCGCTTGCCCGCACCCGGGGTCTCGACGCGGCCGTCGGTACCGCGTGACTCGCCGCGAACCGAGCGGCGGCGGCATGGGCGGACCGATCGTCGCCCGGTTGTGCCCATCGGCGAGCGTGGCGGCGGAGGGCCGCCCAGGTAGTGCGCACCGGCTGCGGTTCTCAGCGTTTTGCCAGCATCAGACGGATATCATCGCGCGCCTCAGGACGGCTCACGCCCGCACGCGCGAATGGCTGTTCTCCGGAATGGCCGTGAGGAGTGCATTATGTCCGAAGTGGACTGCGGGGGATGAGGCTCGCCGTGTGGGCGGTGCTGTGCGCCGTTTGCCTCGCCTCGGACCACGTCGTGCTCGGGGTACTCGGATTACTGGCGCTCTTCGCCGCTCACGGTGGCTCCGCAGATGGTCGCCCAGCACGTCGCGAGCACCCGCTCGCTCTGCCTCCCGCGTGACGTGGTGATTCCGGCCCCGAGTGGCGACGCTGACGAGGTTCGGAGGTAGCCCGCCGATGAACCTGTCCACGCTGGCTCTGGTCTTGCTGGCCGGACTCGCCGGTCCGCTGCTGGCGGCGCCGCGCTGTGCCCGGGTCCCGGTCGTGGTCGGGGAGATCCTGGTGGGTGTGGCGGTCGGGCACACCGGTGCCGGCTGGGTGAACGCCGACGACCCGATCCTGTCCTTCGTCGCTTCCGCCGGCTTTGCGCTCGTCATGCTGGTGGCCGGCAGTCACGTGCCGCTGCGAGACTCGGCGTTGCGGGTCGCGAGCGGCCGGGGCGTGCTGCTCGCCGCGGTCGTCGGCGTGCTGTCGGTGCCGGCCGGGCTCGGGGTGGCTGCGCTGGTCGGTACCGGGCACGGCCTGCTCTACGCGGTTCTGCTCGCTTCCAGCTCGGCAGCTCTGGTGATGCCGGTGATCGACGAGGCGAAACCGGGCACGCCGCCGGTGATCGCGATGATCGTGCAGGTCGCGATCGCGGATACCGCGTGCATCGTCGCCCTGCCGCTGGCGGAGGATCCCGCGCGGGCCGGTCACGCGGCACTGCGCGCACTCGCCGTGATCGCCGTCGGCGCGGTTTGGTTCCTCGTGCTGCGTCGGCTGCACGCCGACGGACTGGTGGAGCGGGCGCACGAGCTGAGCAAGACCCGGCATTTCGGGCTCGAGCTGCGGATCGCGTTGATCGTGCTGTTCGGGCTGGCCGGGCTGGCCCAGCTCGTCGGCGTGTCGGTGATGCTCGCGGGATTCGTGGCCGGGCTGGTGTTGGCTGCCGTGGGCGAGCCCCGGCGGCTGGCCAAGCAGTTGTTCGCGGTGACCGACGGGTTCCTCAGCCCGGTGTTCTTCGTCTGGCTCGGCGCTTCGCTCGACCTGCGCGCGCTCGGCCGGCACCCGGAGATGCTGGTGCTCGCGGTGCTGCTCGCTGTCGGCACGGTCGTCGTGCACGGCGCGACCCGCGTGCTCGGCCAGCCGCTGTCGCTGGCGGTGCTCGCCGGTGCGCAGCTCGGCGTCCCGGTCGCGGCCGTCACCATCGGGAGCCGCGAGCAGCTGCTCGCTCCGGGCGAGGGTGGCGCGATGCTGGCCGCCGCTCTGGTCAGCGTCGCGGTGACCGGGTGGGCCGCGCGGTCCGCGACACGCAGTAGCACGCAACAACGGAGGTCCGCGTGAAGGAACACTGGAAAACCGAACCCGACGAGCACGACTACCCGGCCGCTCTCGACTACCTGACGCTGGTCACCGACGAACGGACGGCCGCGCGCCTGGTCGAGGAACTCAGGCAGGCCGAGCTGACCCACCGCAAGGCCAAGGACATCTTGCGGGCCGCCCGGCTGGAGCTGCTGGATGAAGACAACGTCCACGTCGCCAAGGACCTTCGCAAGGTCAAGAAGGGCAGGGCCCTCTCGCCGGTCCTGCTCGTGCGCGGACACGGCCACCCGGGCCTGGAGACCACCGACAATCTCCTCGTCGCCGATGGGTACCACCGTGTCTGCGCCTCTCATCACCTCGACGAGAACGCCGACATTCCGTGCAAGCTGATCTGACCGGGCAGTGTCACCGGGCTTCTCAGCGATTTGCCAGCGAACGGTGAATAGCATCGGGAACAGCTCGGCTCCGGCTGTCCGTCGTCCTTCGTGACGATGCCGGTGTGCCCGGGCCGTTCAAATGTGTCCACACAGGACATAACGTCCGCTGGCTCCGGTGAGGTTGTCGGGACCGATGATTGCCCGTCTGAAGAGGGTGGTGATGGGCGTGCCGCCCGAAGTGCCGGCCCAGCGGTCCATGACGCGCCGCGGCACCGAGCTGGTGATGCTCGCCTTCGCCACGGTCATCGTGGTGTTCGCTTTCGTTCTGGTGGAGAGCAACCAGGACCACGAATTGACCCAGAGCGTGCTGTGGTACGGGCTGGGGTACTTCGCCATCTTCGGTGTCGCGCACTTCGCGACCCGCCGCTGGGCACCGCACGCCGACCCGCTCATCCTGCCGTGCACGGCCCTGCTCAACGGGATCGGCCTGGTGATGATCTACCGGATCGACTTGGCGCAGGAAGCGAAAGCCATCCAGAACAACGACACCTTCGCGGCCGAGGCGCCGAAGCAGGTCCTGTGGACCGTCCTCGCGCTGGCGCTGTTCCTGCTCGTGCTGATCGTGGTCAAGGACCATCGGCGGCTGGCCCGGTTCGGATACACCGCGGGACTGGCCGGGATCGTCGCCGTCGCACTGCCGGCCGTGCTGCCCAGCGCGATCTCAGAGGTGAACGGGGCGAAAGTGTGGATCAAGCTCGGCCCGTTGTCGATTCAGCCCGGTGAGTTCGCGAAGATCCTGCTGCTGGTGTTCTTCGCATCGTTCCTCGTGGCGAAGCGCGACGTGTTCATGTCAGCGGGCAGGAAAGTGTTCGGCATCGAGCTTCCGCGCGCCCGCGACCTCGGTCCGATCCTGATCGCCGCGCTGGGCTGCATGGGCGTCCTGGCCTTCGAAAAGGAGCTCGGGGCGGCGCTGCTGTTCTTCGGGATCGTACTCGTGCTGATCTACGTCGCCACCGAGCGCGGCATCTGGGTCGGGCTCGGGCTCGTCGTGTTCGCCGCCGGCTGCGTGCTCGCCTACCTGCTGTTCAACCACGTCCGCCAGCGCGTGGCGAACTGGATCGACCCACTGGCCACCTACGACCAGCCCGGCGGGGGCTACCAGCTGGCCCAAGGACTGTTCGGGATCGCGACCGGTGGCGTCGGCGGCACCGGACTGGGCTCGGGCCGGCCGGACATGGTGCCCGAGGCGAGCACCGACTTCATCACCGCGGCGATCGGCGAGGAACTCGGATTCGTCGGTCTCGCGGCGATTCTGATGATCTACCTGATCCTCGCGATGCGCGGCATGCGGGCCGCGCTGGCGGTGCGGGACACGTTCGGGAAGCTGCTCGGTGTCGGCTTGTCCTTCGCGGTCGTGATGCAGATCTTCGTGGTCGTCGGCGGGGTCACGAAGCTGATCCCGGAAACCGGGATCACCGCTCCGTTCCTGTCCAAGGGCGGCTCGTCACTGCTCGCGAACTACATCCTCGTGGCGCTGCTGCTGCGGATTTCCGATACGGCCCGGCGGCCCGCGCCCCGCCCGGCGGCGCCACCGTCACGCCAGGCGCCCTTGGCCGACGCGCACACCGTGCTGGTCAGCGTCCCGGGCGCACCGCCGGCCCCGTCACGGTGATGCCGGAAATCGGAGGGCTTGGCCGATCTTCCGGCGGGTCCGTGGCTGTCGGGTGCGACCACCGGGATGGTTCCTCTTCAACGTCGGGGCGGACGTCTGCACCGAGTGTGCGACGGAGTCATTGAGAAGACGTTGAGGGCGCGCCGTCCTCTCTGGACGCCGATTTCCGGCAGCTCACGGTCCTTTCACTCATCAAAACCTCAGCGGCCTCTCGGTACGATCACGGTGCGCCGCACACGGCACGGGTCCCTGGGCAGGGGCGTCGCGCGCGGCGCACCGAAGAGTGCCGGCCGGGCGGAGGTGTGCTCCGAGGAGAGTGATGGGGGTGGAGCGTGGATCACGAGCAGCGTCGAACGCCGCCGGTTCCGCCCGCCCGTCGTCGGCCCACTCCGCCACGGCCGGCCGCCGGACAGCCCGCAGCGGCCGGGAATCGCGTGGACCGGGAAGCTCGCACGGTCCGCACCGCTGCCGCGACTGCGGCCGCCGCACGCCGTCGGCGGCGTCCGGCCTTGGTCGCGGGCCGGGTCGCGTTCGGACTGGCGTCGTTGCTGGTGCTGACCGGCACCGGGGTGGCCTCGACCATGCTGACCAGCCTCGTCGACGGCCTGAGCACCTCCGACGCCCTTAACGCGAATGGGCCGAGATCCACCGGCCAGGACCAGAACATCCTGCTGATCGGGCTGGACTCGCGCAAGGACCAGGACGGCAACCAGCTGCCCAAGGAGATCCTAGACCAGCTGCATGCCGGGGACGGCACCGAAGGCGGCTACAACACCAACACCCTGATCCTCATGCACATCCCCGGCGACGGCGGCAAGGTCTCGGCGGTCTCGATCCCCCGCGACGACTACGTTCCCGTCGCGGGGATCCCCGGCTACACCCACGCGAAGATCAAAGAAGCGTACGGATTGGCCAAGTTCTATGCCGAACAGCAATTCGCCAAGCAGGGCATCACCGACAGGGCCGAGCTGGAACATCAAGGCCGCGAAGCGGGCCGGAAGAAAACCCTCGAGACCGTCCGGAACTTCCTGGACGTGCCGATCGACCGGTTCGCCGAGATCAACCTCGCCGGCTTCTACGACCTGGCCACCGCACTCGGCGGCGTCGAAGTCTGCCTGAACCACCCGGTCAAGGACAGCTACTCGGGCGCGGACTTCCCCGCCGGGCACCAGACGCTCAACGGGTCGCAGGCGCTCTCGTTCGTGCGGCAGCGCCACGGCCTCGACAACGGGGACCTGGACCGCACCCACCGGCAGCAGGCGTTCATCGCCTCTGCGGCGCACAAGCTGCGCAGCGCCGGCACCTTCACCGACCTGGGCAAGCTGCAGGACCTCATCGACACGGCGAAGAAGGACGTGGTGATCTCCGCCGGGTGGGACATCCTGTCCTTCGCGCAGCAGGCGCAGAACCTCACCGGCGGCAACCTCGAGTTCACCACGCTGCCGATCGCCGGGTACGAAAAAGTCAACGGGCAGGACGTGAACAAGGTCGACACAGAGCAGGTGCGGGCCGCCGTGCGTACCGCGTTCGGCATCGCCACCCCACCGCCGTCGACCCCGCAGGTGAAGGCGTCGGCCACGATCGACGTCCGCAACACCACCGGCAAGACCGGCCTCGCCGCGGCCGTGACGCAGGCGCTGACGCCCTACGGGTTCCGTGCCGGCGAGCGGACCAGTGCCGCTCCCGCCGCATCGGCTGTCGCCTACGGCGCGGGCGCGCAAAGTGACGCCGCCGCGGCGGCGTCACTGCTGGGCGGGCTGCCGGTCGCGGCCGACAGCCATCTGCCGAGGGGACACGTCCGGATCACCCTCGGCACCGGCTTCGCCTTGCCGGCCACGCTCGGCCCGCACGGCGCCGACACCCCACCCGGCGTCCACGCCTCAGCCTCGATGTCGGCCGGACCGACGTCCGTGAACGAACCGCCTCCGGCCGCCGGGCCGCAGGGCGGCACGGTCGACGGCAGCGGCATCCCCTGCGTCAACTGAGTGTTCACGAGGAGTCCCGAGCCGTGCCCGTTCCTGTACCGTTGTCGGCGGTCCCCGCCCTGCTCGCCGGGCGCCGCTGCCAGGTGGGGATAGTGACCGCGCAGGTCGTGTTCGCCGTCGCGGGCGGGCTGCTGACGGTGTTGCACGTGGACCCTCGGTGGGGACCGATCAATCCAGTGACCGGGATGTTGTCGGACTATGCGTGGTGTCCTGGTTGGTGGATGTGGGATACGGCGTTGGTGATGATCGCCGCCGGGTCGGCAGTGGTGCTCGCAGTGCTGTACCGCCGCCGGGTGCTGGTGGGCCGGCTGGAGCTGTCGGCGATGGTTGTGTGGTGCCTGAGTGTGCTGGCGGTCGCGGTGTTCAGCAAGGATCCTCAGGGCGGCGCGGTCACCGCGACCGGCAAGGCCCACCTGGGTGCGACCACGATCTCGTGCGTGAGTCTGCCGCTGGCGGGTTGGCTGCTGGGGCGCCGCCACCGCCACGAGCCGAGCTGGCGGCGGTCGGCGGCGTGGTCACGGGGCCTGGCGCTGGCCACGATCCCGTTCTTCCTGCCGTTCATCGTTCCGTTCACCGCTGACGTTGTGCTTGGCGGGCGCCTGCCGACTGTGGCGACCGGGTTGGTGGAGCGGGCGATGGCAGCCATCGAGCTGGTGTTGCTGGTCGTGCTCGCTCGCTGGGTCCGCCCCGCGACGGCCGGGGATGTCTCGGACTTGCCCTCGTTGACAACCTGAGGGGCGGGCCTGACCGGCCCTTCGTAACCGCACGAGTCCGGCGCCTGCGCAAGCCGTCAGCGCAATGCCTGCTCAATCAAGCAGTGCACCCGGCCTCGGTGGCAGTGCACAATTCCGAAGACGGCGGAAACCTCCTTTAGCCTGCGCGGAGCGTCCATCGGCGGCCTCGTTCTCCGTGTGCAGTCGAGGCGGCAATTCGGCCTGGATGGTTGTGACTTGCCGGATTTCGTACTGGAGGTCATTCACATTTGGCGATGCCGCGCAGTGCTGCCTGCAGGAGGGTGAGCTAAGCGGAGCTTTCCAGCCCGGCAGCCCAAGGACACCACGTCGAGCGGACGGCTCCCGCGCTGGTTCTCGAGCGAGAACAGCGTCGGCTCTGTCATCGCCGCCCTCGCCTGTGGCGGACGCCGTGACGAGCGGGTGTGGATGCCGCACGGCCCGGCTGCCCGGGTTCGCACCTCGCGTGGCCCGGTGGCGGCACCCGCTGCGGTAGTGCCTGCGTTGTCGGCAGGTGCGGGAGCGGGCATGGGAGGATGCCGGTTTCGTGGGCGATGGCGACGGCGTGTGCGCGGTTGCGGGCCTTCAGCTTGGCGAGGATGTTCTTCACGTGGGTGCGGATGGTTTCGGGTGACCGGAACTGCTTGAGCGCGATCTGGATGTTGCTCAGGCCGCGGGCGACGTCGTCGAGGACTTCCCGTTCGGTAGCGGTCAGTGTGGCTGGCTGGGACATGCTCGGATCTCCGATGGCAGGTGGCGAGGCGAGGGGGCTGGCCGGGCAGCGCGGCGCGTGCGCTGGCCCGGCCAGCCCCGAACCGGGAGCCGGCTCGCCCGGGGGAAGGCGTGCCGCTCGGGGATTCCCGGTTCATTCAGGTGGCCTCGCGTGGTGTGGTGTGCGGACGACCGCGGTCACCCAGGTCCCGCCGTGGCGCCGGTCAAGGCCCCGTACCTGCAGGCAGGACGTTGACGTGTCGAGGTGTGGCCTTGACCGGTGTCGCGGGACCTGGTCGCGTGATCGAGGCCGCACAGCACCGCGAAGTCACGGATGGCCGGGAGCCACGGCATCGGCCGTGAGCTCGCGATCGGCCGTCCATGCGATGAGAGCGTCGGTGGCGGCGTGGACGGAGTCGTAGCGGGGCTGCTCGTCGTCGGGCAGATCGGGACGGAGCACGGAACCGGTGAGGGCGCGGGGCTCGTAGCGGTCGAGCACGCCGGCGGCGACGCGACGGACGGTCCCGACGGCGCGGTCGTCGACACGCACCGTCCAGACGTAATCGAACCGGTAAGCCGCGCGGGCCGGCGCGGGCGCGGGTGGCGCTCGGGGCAGCGGTAGGCGGCCCGCCAGTTGGTGACAGAGCAGTCGATGACGTCGTCGCCGGCGTTGACTATCGCGGTGATCGCGTCGCGGCCAGCGCCGGGCCGACGAGGTCGGCCAGCATCGTGAACGCCTCTCACGCCTTCCTGATCACGGCCAGGACCGGCGCGGCCTGCTCTCGCAGCGCTGTCGCGTTCAGGTGCGCGAGTTCGGTTTGCGGTCGGCGTAGGCGCGCTCGTCGGTGAACCCGCGGATCCAGCGAGGGGCGAGGGCGTCCAGACAGGCAATGCAGTCGGGGCAGCGATAGATACTCGGGCGCGACACCGCGATCGAAATCCCGTGACCGGTGTTCGTGCAGCCGTCGGTGCCGCACGTCATCGGCGGGATGGTGCTGGTGCTCATGGCGGAAGTCCTTTCGTGAGCTGGAGCAGCGAGTGTGGGCGGGGACCGGAGGGCGCTCAGAGTGCGGCGAGGACGTTGTGCAGGGTCGCGGCGGCGGTGCGGTCGTGCTTGGCCAGTTCACCGGTCATCACCCGGGTCATGTTCCGTTCGGCACGGGTGGCGCCGCGGATGACGGCCTCGTGGGTGAGGTGGGTGTTGACGGCCTGCAGCACACCCCACCCGGTGTTCTTCCACGGGCTGACGCGGCTGTCGCTGGTCCACAACCGGGTCAGCGCCGAGCGTTTCTTGGTGGCGTTGGTGCGCCCCCGGCCCGGCTGCTCGGGGATCGGGGTGCGGGCGTCGAGGAAGGCTTTCCAAGCCCGGTCGGTGACCGTGGTCTGGCACAGTTTTTTGACTTCGGCGGCGAAGTCGTCGGCGACGGTGTGCACGATCTGCAGGGCGTCTCGGGCAGAGAGCAGTTGCAGGGCGCTGTTGCGCTTGTGGACGACGGCGACTTCCTGGCCGTCTTCGCACAGCCCGATGTTCATGGTGTTGTCGCACACGACGTTGGTGACGACCCGCTTGTAGCGAGTTTTCAGGCTGGCGTCATGGCTGGAGCAGGCGAGCAGGTTGGGCCGGAACTCCACGCCTTCGGGGGTGGTGATGTTGTCGGAGACTTCGACGCTGACCCACGCTTGCTTGCGGTCGCGCAGCAGCCCGGCAGAGCCGATGGCGAGGCCGTCGTCAAGCAGTGCGGCGACGTTGTCCAGCAGCCAGGTGCCGTACTGGTGGATGCCGTATTCGTCGGTGTGGATGGCGAGGATGTCGCCGGTGTCGGAGGTGGTCACGCCCAGGTGGTGCTCGGCGAGGCGGAGCCCGAACCGGTCTTCGACCAGGACCCGGGCCGGTTCGGCGGTCCAGCCGAACAGGCGCCGTTTGACCTCGGTGATGGGGATCGGGCCGGGGTAGTGGTTCGGTTCGGTGCCTTGGTGGTCGGCGCGGTAGTGCCAGGCGTGGCCGCGTTGGTCGGTGAATCCGATGAGGACGTTGGTGTTGAGCCACGTGCTGGTTTCCTTCGACACGGAGATCGCCCTTTCGATGTGAGTGGTGCGGGCTTGACGCCGGGGGCGGCGGGCTCGCGGGGTGAACGGCCACGACTCACCAGGGCGAGCGCCGGCGGTGCACAGGCCCGAGCCCGAGATCGAGCCCGCGGTGCGGACTGGTGGTCGTGCACCGCCGGCGTGGGCCTGGTTCGCTGGGCTGATTGCCGCTGCGACGCCCACGGGGGCGGCGTGCCCGACGGCTCGACGGCTCGACGGCTCGACGGCTCGACGGCTCGACGGCTCGACGGCTCGACGGCTCGACGGCTCGACGGCTCGACGGCGGAGCCTGGAACGGCTTCTTCGCAGCTCGTCAACTGTGCCTTGCGTCTCATTCGACGGTGTAACGAGGGCGTGAGGTTTTTCCGATGTGATCGACGAATCCTGGAAAAACACCAGGTCAAGCGGGCGAAACGGACATAACTCTGTTTGCTCGCGTTCTACCCACGGGGCGAGCGCTCGCAGTGGGCGGTTGAGGTGCGGTACGCGTCGCGTGTCGTGCAGGGGAGGGTGGGCCGTGCTGCGGGTAAGGCATGTTCGTGGGTTGGGCCGGACGAGATCACTCATCGTGCTGCTGGTGTTGGCATTGCTGGCCGGCACCGTGGAAGCGATGGTCGCGGCGCCTCTGGCTGCGGCTGCGGCGTCGCCGATCGATCCGCGTGAGGTCGGGTTGCTGCCGTCGGCCACGCCGGTGCCGGCAACAGCAGAGGCGCCGTCGAAGGCGGATTTCGCCGCTCAGTCCCGGTTGGACGGGGGTGCGGGGTCGCATTTCGATCCGCAGCGGTCGAGGCCGGTGTCGCGGTCGATGTACTTGACCGAGTACGTCAACGTCGATGGCACGCACTCGGTGCGGCAGTCGAGCCAGCCGATGAACGTGCAGGACGCGGCCGGGAACTGGCAGCCGGTTCAGACCACGTTGGAGACCGATCCGTCGACCAAGCGCGCCGAGGCGGACCACCATCCGTTGAGCCCGTCGCTGGCGACCAAGGCCAACGACGCGGCGGTGCTGCAGGTCGAGTCTGGCGGGCACACCGCGGGCCTGGCGCTGGACCAGGCGGCGCCGGCGTCGGCGGCGGTGAAGGGCGACTCGGTCACCTACCCGGAGGTCGCCGCGGGCACGGACCTGGACTACGAGATCACCCCGGGTGCGGTCAAGGAGTCCATCAAGCTCAAGCGTCCGCCGGCCGATGGGCGCTCGTCGTGGAAGTTCAAGCTCACCACCGGTGACCTGACGCCCAAGCTGGAGCAGAACGGGTCGGTGACGTTGGCCGATGCGGCAGGTGCGGCGAAGTTCGTGTTGCCGCCGATCGAGACCTGGGATTCCGCGGGCGGCGGGGTGACGGCGCCGGCGATGACCGGCGGCGCCTACACCCTCGACAAGTCCGGCAAGGACTGGTGGCTGACGGTCGCGATCGACGCGAACTGGCTGCGTGACCCCAAGCGCGTGTATCCGGTGTTCGTGGACCCGACGGTGACGTTCGGCGTCCAGTTCTCCTTCGCCTACCGCTCGGATGGCACCAACTGCACCAACTGCGGTCTGCGGATCGGCAACAGCCAGGCCAACGGTGACACTTACAACCGGTCGGTGGCGCACTTCGACTACTCGCCGCTGTGGGGCAAGACCGTGGTCGGCGCGAGCGTGGACGTCACCCGCAACACCAGCGTCGTCGGCTCTGTGAAGACCTGGAACGCGAACCTCTACCACGCCCTGGACAACAACTTCAACGCTGTCGGACCGTTCCTGGCCAGTGCTCTGGTCGGCGACGTGGGTTCGTTCTCCAGCCAGGCGTTCACCGATTTCCTACGCACCCGGGTCAACGCCCGTGACAGCAACGTCTCGTTCATGCTGCTCGGTGCCGAGAACCCGGGCACCTGGACCTACAAGAACCTCAACGCCACCCTCACGGTGGACACGGGTTCTCCGGCGCCGGCCACGACGCTGGTCGCCCCGCTGGACGGGACGGTGTCGACGTCGCTGACGCCGACGTTGTCGGTCGCACCGGTGACGGACCCGGACGGTGATGCGGTGAAGTACTGCTTCCGGATCGCCACCGGCGCCGACGGCAAGTCCGGTGTCGTCGTCGAGTCCGGCTGCCTGACCACTCCGACGTGGACGGTGCCGGCAGGGGTCCTTCAGGACGGTGTCGCCTATACCTGGCAGGCGATGACCTACAGCGGCGCCACCACGATCACCCCGACCTGGATCGGGCACCTGAAGATCGACCAGCGGATCGGTGACCACGGCCCGTCGCCGGTGGACACCGCGGGACCGGTGAGTGTCAACCTGGCCAACGGCAATGTCTCCACCGCCGAGCAGACGCCCACGTTCACCACAGTCGGCGGCAATGCCGGGCTGAGCTTCACCTACAACTCCCAGCAGGTGGAGAACAAGGGCCTCAAGGCGTCCTACTTCGTCGACCTCTCGCACAACGGGATCATCAATGATGCGCAGCAGCCGGTGCTGGTGCGGACCGAGCCGCAGGTCAACGTTGACTGGGGAACCGATTCGCCGTTCGCGCCGGCGTTGCCCGCGGACTGGTTCGTCGCCCGCTGGGAGGGCTTCTTCCAGGCCCCCGTCACTGGGACCTACCAGTTCGCCGGGGTGCACGACGACGGCGGTACCGTGTGGATCAACGGCACCAAGGTCTACGAAGTCAACACTGCCAGCGACCTGAACTGGACCCAGTCCAGCAACGTTTCTTTAACCGCCGGGCAACGCGTCCCGATCAAGGTGGAGAACGCCGAAGCGATGGGCGCGGCGAAGATGCGGCTGTTCGTCCGCACCGCCGACAACACCACGGTCGCTCCGCAGATCGTCCCCGCCGACTGGCTGTTCACCTCCGACCTGCCGGTGCTGCCCCAGGGCTGGACGCTGTCGGCGGACCTGGACGGTGACGGCTCGAGCTACACCGAGGCCAAGGTCACCGACCAGAACATCGTGCTGACCGACGCCACCGGCGCCAAGCACACCTGGACCAAGAAGAGCGCCGGCGGCTACACCTCTCCGGACAACGAGGACGGCACCATCGCCCTCGACACCGCCGGCAAGATCACCCTCAACGAGGGCGGCGCGATCTATGTCTTCCGCGCCGACGGCAAGCTGGACACCCAGACCAGCGTGCTCGACGGCCGCAAACCGGCCACGCTGCAGTACCTCTATGACGGGACCCCGTCGCGGCTGCGGGAGATCAAGGACCCGGTCTCGCAGCGGTCGCACGTGCTGCACTACAACCGCCCGGGCGACGACTGCTACGGCGGCGTCACCCCGCCGCCCGGAGCCGCGGCACTGCCGCCGTCGCAGATGCTGTGCCGCATCACCTACTGGGACGGCACCGAGACCCGCCTCTGGTACACCGGCACGGGAACTTTGAGCCTGGGCCGGATCGAGGACCCCGGCTCGGAGATCACCGACTACGGCTACAACGCCCAGGGCCTGCTCGCCGGGACCCGCAGCAGCCTGGCCAACGACTGGATCGCCGCCGACCCGGCCAATCGCAAGGCCAACGAAGGCGACCTGACCACGACGATCAGCTACGACACGTCCGCGAAGCCCAAGGCCATCGGCATCAGCTTCGCCGTGCCCGCCATCGGCCAGCCGCGTTCGGGCCGGACCTACCGCTACGACCCGGCGAACCGGCAGACGTTCGTCGACGTTGCCGGCCTCAGCCCGGCGACCGGGTTCTACTCCAAGGTCACCTACGACAACGCAGACCGCGCCCTGTCCACCACCGACGCGACCGGCCGCGCCACCAGCGAAACGTGGAACGTCAAGGACCAGGGACTGACTTCAACCGACGCCGCGGGACGGGTGTCGACCACGGTCTACGACTACGCCGACCGGGTCACCGATACCTATGGGCCGGCGCCGGCGTCTTGTTTCACCGGTCAGAACCCGACCGCGGCCTGCTCTGCCACTGTCCCGCACAACCACACCGGCTACGACGAAGGCATCAACGGCCTCACCGTGTCCTGGTACGACAACGACCAGCTCTCCGGCACCCCGAAGGCATACACCACCGGACTCGGTACCGCGGACGGCACATTTGTGAAGGACTGGGGTAGCGCGGCACCCACCGCTGGAATTCCTGCAGACCACTTCTCGCTGCGTGCGGCAGGCGATCTCGTCTTTCCCGCCGCTGGTGACTACACACTGCGGCTGCTCGCCAACGACGGCGTCCGTGTCTGGGTCGACGACCAGCTCGTCATCGACGACTGGATCAACACCAGCGCGAAGTGGCGCCAAGGTGTCGTGCACGCCGACACTGCGGGCCAGGCCAAACGGATCCGCGTCGACTACTACGAGTTCGACCTCACCGCCCAGCTGGAACTGCACTGGACCACACCGTCCGGCACCCAGCAGCCCGTTCCCGGCTCGCAGCTGCGGCCCCGTTATGGTCTGACCACGTCGACGGTTGAGTCCGAGTCCGACGGTGTACCGGACAAGGTCGTCACCACACAGTACGACCAGAGCGGCTTGGACGCGGCGTACGGTCTCCCGAGCCGGACAACCGGAGGGAGCGGAACCACCGCGACGACGGTCGCAGCGAGCTACGAACCCGCCGGCAACGGCTATCTGCGCCCCACAACGCGCACGATGCCCACCAACGCCGTCACCACTACCAGCTACTACGGCGACACCGAGACCCGGAGCAATCCCTGCATCGCTGGCAGTCTCGCCGTCAACCAAGGCGGCCGGCCGAAACTGACTGTCTCGGCGACGCCGGCGGCCGGAAACGCGCGTACCGACGAACTCGTCTATGACGCGTCCGGCCGAGTGGTCGCCAAGGCCACCTCCGGGGACTGGGTGTGCACCACCTACGACTCGCGTGGCCGCGTGGTGTCACTGCATGTTCCCGCGAACGCCACCGTGGGGGAACGTACGGTCATCACCAACCACGCGGTCGGGGGCGACCCCCTGCTCACCTCGGTTTCCGATCTGAACGGCACGGTGAGCACGCGAACGGATCTGCTCGGTCGAGTCACCTCCTACACCGACGTGCACGGCACCCGCACCGACACCAGCTACGACCAGGTCGGCCGGGCGGCCTCCGAAACCGTGACGCCGCCCAACGGCAGCGATGCCGCCCAGACGATGACCTCCACCTACGACGATGCCGGACGGCCACTCACCACCAAGCTGGGCAACACCGTGCTGGCCACCGCAACCTACGACGCGGCCGGAGAGCCATCCGGTGCGACGTACGCGAACGGGACGACCCTTGGGAAGCCGAGCAAGAACGACGCAGGCGAAATCACTGCCCTGCCGTGGACAACTAGCGACGGAACGGCACTCGCCACGCAGGTCACCAGGACCCGCGCCGGAACCATCATCGACGAGTCGCTCGCCGGAATCGACGCACGACCAGAAGGCGCCAACTACGGCTACGACTCGATCGGCCGTCTCACCGAAGCCTACATAGCTGGCCATCACTACAACTACGACTTCACGTCCAACGCCGCCTCCGACTGTCCGACCGGCACTCAAGTCAACGCCGGCCTGAACACCAACCGTGTCCGGCTGCTCGACCAGACGGCGATCGGTACCGGCACCACCAACTACTGCTATGACGCTGCCGACCGGCTGCTCGCCACCACCGGCGCTACCACTCTCACCAGTGTCACCTATGACGCTCACGGAAACACGACCCAACTCGTCGCTCCAGGCGGCACCACCAGCTTCGGCTGGGACGCCGACGACCGCAACTTGACGGTGCGCACCACCGGAAGCGATCCGGCGGACATCGGATACGTGCGCGACGCGACCGATCGCATCATCCGTCGCGCCGTCGCACAGGGCGACGCCAACAGCGACGAGCTGTACTCCTACACCGGCGCGGGAGACAGCGCCGACCTGGTCCTCTCCGCAACGGACAAAAAGTTGCTGAGCCGGACGATCAGCCTTCCCGGCGGCGTCATCTATACCATTCGCGCCGATGGCGGCGCCACGACGTGGGATCTGCCGACAATTCGCGGCGACCTGGCGGCGACCTGCGACAACGCCGGAAAGCAATTCGGACCGCTTCGCTTCTATACCCCCTATGGCGAACCCGTGACCCCTGCGGGAGCCCCCGACAGTGACGCCGTACCCGACAATCAGCCCGGTCAGGCCGACTACGGATGGCTCGGCCAGCATCAGCGCCTCTACGAACACGCCGGCTCGCTGGCCCTCGTGCAGATGGGCGCCAGGCCCTACCTGCCGACATTGGGCCGATTCCTGTCCGTCGATCCCGTGGCCGGCGGCTCCGCCAACGACTACGACTACGTCAACGCGGATCCGATCAACTCCACCGACCTCGACGGAACCCGCAGTCACCGCCACCGCGGCAGTTCACATCACCGCATCCACCGAGCGCACAGCTCTCACGGCGAGTGGACTCATCGGGTCGGCAAAGTCGCGAAACACTTCGGCCGATCGGAAAAGCAGATCCGCGAAGCAATCCACCGAGTCAAGAGAGGTATGGGCGGCGGACGACGCAGCAACCCCGACCTTGAGATCAACCTCCACAACGGTGACGCGAGGGTCAAGGGCGCGCACGATGTCGAAGGCAACATCTGGGACTACCTGGAGAGCCGGCGGCTCGACGGACGTCACCTCGCCGATCGCCGTGACCCGGGGTATGACCTCTCCGGATGGGTTCCACAGTGGTCCACCCCGTTCAGGGGTGACGACTTCGGATATGTCAGCGGCGGAGTGTATTATCCCTTCAACGTGGGACGAGGCTGGAGCGGTAGCTGGTTCAGCGTAGGGCGACCGGAATTCTGTATCGTCATATGCTTCTGACTGGCAGTGGCCGGCATACACACGCCCATAAAATTGAAGGGTGACTAGTGATTTACGTTCAGCGGGGGACACATTGTGTGAGTGCCTTCCTGTCGGTCGAATCGGTGCGTAGCGGCGAGTACTCGTCGCTGCTGCGCACCGAAAAGCTATCCGTCGAGTTCGCTAAAGACGGCAGTGCTGAGTTCGGCATTCTTGATCGTGACGACTCGTCGACGCTCGATGACGACTTGCGTCAGCTTTGCGCGCTGCTGAATAACGCGCTGCTGAATACGAAGTCGGGCTCTCCTCTTCTTCGAGAGAAACAGGCGGCCCTATGCTATTTCATTGGCCTGTTTCCTGATGACGATCAGCAAGGCGAATTCTTCATGTCGTTCTCGGCTCTCCGTTATGCGGCAGAGGCTGGGGCGACTATGATAATTGATGCTTACCCGCCCGAGGCTGGATCTTTCGACGGTGACGACCGGAAGTGGTTTGCCGCCTCCGCTGCCTCGGATTTTGCCTCGTCATCGTCTCGCATCTGGCATCTTCTTCGCGGTGATGGTGATGATTTGGGTGAAGACTCGAATGAGGCGCTCGTCAAACGCATAACGCAGGCGATCGGCGATAGTCGTTCGACTTTGATATCCTTGGCTGCCGAGAACGGTCAGTATGGAATAGAAGTTCCACTTCTCGGGGTTTCTGAAAAATCCGACGATGGTGGTCTCTTCCTGGAGCTGCGAACACCGCCTCCTGACAACGCTGGTTAGCGTTGTCATTTTCCGGGCTCCGAGCGCGCACGACGCCTTGGGACATCGCCGCCGACCAGGCGTGCCGGAACCTGGTCTACCAGCGCTTCGCGCTGACCGAGGGCATAGTGCCGATCTGGCCGGCGGTCTGGTCCAGCTGCTGCTCGATGACCTCGGCGGTGGCGTGCTGTTGGAACAGCAGCCCGACGGTGGTGGCGCCGGGCGCTCCGTGGGTGTGGGCGAGGGCGGAGGCGGTGAGGTGGCGGTCGCCGCGGCGGACGGCGCTGGCCGCGATCAAGGTGGCCAGTCGGTCGCGGGCAGCAGGGTCTTGGCTGCCGCGGTAGAGGGCCATCCACAGCTGCTCGACCCGCTGCGGGTCGACCTCGTTCGGTGGGAGGAGCAGCGGCCCGTAGACGGCGTTGTCGGCCAGCGCGGTCACGGTCGCGAAGGCGCCGACGTCGTCGACGAGTTCGCCGCGGCCGGCCTGGATGATGGCATGGGCGACGATCCGGATGGCCTCGTCCCCGCGCCGCATCAGCAGCGGCACGACCCGGCAGGCGAACCGACCGAGGTGGGCCGGCAGGGTCTCGCCGGCGTCGGTGAAGGGCAGGCCCCAGGTCGGGGTCGGGGCGTCCCCGCCGAGCTGGACCGGTGCGGCGAAGTCGAGGTCGGTGCGTGGGGCGATGACGGTGCCGAGGTGGGTGGGGCGGCGGTAGTCGCGCCAGGGGGCGCCGGGGCGGGTGTGCGGGGCGCAGTATCGGCCGAGGACGGTGTGCCCGGCGGGGTGCAGGTCGGCCTCGAGCGCGGCGATCGCGGCCCGCAGCGGCAGCCCGTTCCAGGAGTGGCTCTCGGCGATCACGACGACGACCAGGTCGGTGTCGCGGTCGGCTGGTAGCGCCGCCTGCACGTGCCAGGCGAGCTCGGTGGTGGTCATGCCCCGCACGAGGCTGATCGGGAACGCCACGCCGGCCGGCGACGTCAGCCGCCACGGAACAGGGCTGTCCAGGTGGGAGGGCAGAGCGATGACGTGGAGGGTGTCGGCGCGGGTGTCGGGCAGGGATCCGATCAGTTCACCGGGGGTCAGGTACGCGGTCACGGTCGGCGCTCCTCAGCTCGGCCTCCCCAGCGCATGAGCCCGGGGAGGCGGTGGCGGCCCACGAAGGTGTGAGCCGCCACCGCCTTGAGCGCGCGCCCGATGGCGGCCCTGGCGCTGCCCGAGGTCACCGGGGGCAGCGTGAGGTGCGGGCCGCCGTCGGGGCGCGCGCTAGCGTCGGTCGGTCTCGTCCACCGGGGTCGCCGCCTCCGGTTCCGGGTCCACCTCCTCCTCGGACTGCTCGATCACTGCGATGACGTCGTCGGCCGAGGTGACCAGACGGGCCGTGCCGTCCTGGATCAGCCGGTGGCACCCGGCGGACGCGGCCGACGACAGCGGACCCGGGAGGGCGAGGACGGGTCGGCCGAGCTTGTCGGCCAGGCCCGCGGCGTGGAGGGCGCCGCTGCACTGGCCAGCTTCGACAACAACCGTCGCGCGGGTGAGCGCGGCGAGCAGCCGGTGGCGTAGAAGAAACCGGTGCCGCGCGGGCGGTGTGCCGGGCGGGTACTCGGAGACGACCGCGCCGGAGGACGCGATCCGCTGGAGCAGGCCCACGTGTCCGGCCGGGTAGCCGCAGTCGAGCCCGCATGCCAGGACGGCGACGGTGCAGGCTCGGCGATCGGTGGCCAGTGCTCCGCGGTGGGCTGCGCCGTCGATGCCGTAGGCGGCGCCGCTCCACACCGTGACATCCCGAGACGCGAGGGTGTAGCCGAATTCGGTGGCGTGGTGTTCGCCGTACTGGGTGGCGGCCCGTGCTCCCACGATCGCGACCGACCGCGCGGACGCCAGCTCGTCCAGCCGTGGCTTCCCCTGGATCCAGAGGCCCAGGGGTAGCCCACCGAGGTCGGCGTCGTCTGCGGACAGGGTGCTCAGGCCACCGACGACGTCGGCCGGCCACTCGTCGTCTTCGGGGATGACGAAGCGGGCGCCGAGCTCGGCGGCGGTGCGCAGGGTGGCGTCGGCGCGGGTCCAGTCGACGTCGTGGCGGGTTTTGGTGAGGACGTCGGTGGGTGCGGTGCGTTCGGCGACGTGGTGGGCGGCGTCGACGGGCCCGACGTCGGTGACGTAGCGGGCGAGGATCGGGTTGGTGGGTTCGGCGGCGTGCTGGAGAAACGCGCGGGCACGCCGCTCGTCGGTGGACCAGGACATGAAGGCTCCTTCGGGCGAGCTGCTGGGCAGGCGGTGGGCGTTCAGGATTCGGCGGGGAAGCGCCGCACGCGGATTTCGCGGCCGCGGCGTTCGACGACGGTGCCCGTCGGCCACATGGCGGCGAGCAGCAGCAGCTCCACGGCGGCGTCGATGACACCGTTGCGCGTCTCGACGTTGTCTTTCCAGCCGAGGGCGAGGAGGCCGGCGTGGAACCGGCCGATGTATTCCGCGGCGGTCATGTCGGTTGCGACGACCTCGGCGGTGGTCGAGGTCTGCCGGCTGGTGATGCCGACGAAGCTGCGGGCGCAGCCGCAGATGGGAGAGTCCGGGTCCTCGTGGCATTCGCCGGGAAGATCGACCAGTTCCGTCCCCGGAAGGTCGTTGGAGTCGTTGTCCCGTTCGCCTTGAGTGCGGTGGGTGGAGACGAAGTACTTCAACACGGATTCCTCCTCGATGGCCGCGGCCCGGGTGGGCTGTGGACGCGGCCTTGTCCGGCGGGCCCCGCGGGTCCGGGGCAAGCCGGCCGGAGGATGACGGTTGTGTCCTTCGTGGACCGTGGGCTTGCCCCGGACCCGCGGGTCTGCTGCACTCGTGCGGCAGCCACGTCGAGCCGTGGTCGCGCGGTGGGGGAGGTCGTCGCCGAATACTGCGGTTCGCGCACGCGATGACACTCAAAGTTATTACCAGAAATTCCGCAACACTTGTGGCGAATTGTTGGTTTTCGAGGCACTCTGGTGTCAGAAGGTGATCCACGGTGGTCCACAGGGAGCGACCACAATGGACCCTTCTGGGGACCTTGAACCGCTCGACCCCCAGGCGGTCACAGGGTTCCCGGCTCGGGGCCAGGTCTCTGGGGAGGGCGCCTGCCCCGAGCCGAAACTTAGACCGACGACGCACCATCCGCTTTCAACGCGCCGCGGTTTCCAGGCCGAGGCAGTCCTGGGCGGTGCGTCGGTTTCCGTGCGTGCGTTGACGATCCGCTGCCCTCGCGCTCGAAGGGAGCTGCCCTCTGGGCGGTCACGGCGCGCCAGAGTCGATGGGAGTCCCATCAGGACAAGAGTCTTCTGAATGCGAACCGGATCACCGCGTCGCTGCTGACGATCGGTGCTCTCGCGAGTGCGACGATGGCAGCTGCGGCACCAGCCGATGCAGCCGACCCTCCGTCGGCCGCCGACGTTCGTCCGATCAAACTTGACGTGAGTGGGCTGGGCGAGGGGCAAGGCCGACACGGGTACGCCGGCGGTCGCACCCGATGGATTGCCGCGTGTGGGGCTGGTCCTACCGCGGCGGTATCTACAGTTGCGTCTGCAGCGATCTGTGGGAGGTCGAGCAGCGCACCAGCCCCGGAGGTGGTGGAACACCGTGGGGGTTTCGCGGTGCCTGTAGCAGCGCGGCGGCGCCCACCGGGTGCCGTGCGTGGGCGGGTCGGTCCGGCCGGTGCCCGTTCCCGGCCGGACCGGCGTCCTGCCCTCACTCGACTTGGCCGATCAGGTTGTGGCATGTCGATCGCGAGCGCCCATGGTCGGCGTCACCGGTTGCCGAATCGGGCGATCCAGTCGCGGACGATGTGCTCGGGCACGCCGAGACGCGCGGCGATCTGCGGCCACCGCACATGGCGAGCTCGCAGCTCCATCACCTCCCACACCCGATACGGTGTCTGCTCTCCTCGTGGCAGCAGTAGCGGACAGTTCCGGGCCGTGGGCGGCCAGGGCAGCCAGTCCGGGTCCGGCGCGCTGTCGGCCGCGGATCGTCGGTGCAGTGCGGTGATGTACTCACCAATCGTCGGCCAGCCTCCGCCCCTTCTCATCGACTTCGGCTGGCCCTGACGCCCGTTCGGGGTTGACATCGCCTCTTCGTTCCTTCCTGAGCTGGCGCATCCCGGACACGAACAACGCGATGCCCCAGGCGGCATCGAGGATCACCGCTATCCAGGTGGTGACGGTGCCGTAGACGGGTTTCCAGCGGGTGAAAACCATGGCGATGATCGGAATGACCAGCGCTGCGACGCACGGCACTCCGATGGCGTCGCCGAGGATGCGGCTCAGGGCGGGGGGCGGGGACGGCATTTAACGCTCGGGCGGCAGGGTGTCGAAGAACGCTGCGAGCAGAGCCGGATCACGCCCGAGAAAGTCCCGGACCTGATGCCACAAGTGCTCGGCGCGCACCCAGTCCGCGTTGCACCGGTGAAACTTGATCCGCTGCATCCGGTCAGCGCCCGGGCCTGGGTTCCGGGTGTGCATGTCGTGCTGTGCGGTCGACAGTGTTTCGGGCACCACCGTGACGTCCTTCGTTATGTCCTCACGCCCCGTCTGCATGGCCGATTGCTTCTTGCTCTAGCGCTGTGAACGTCGACCGGTAGCGCTGTACCAGGCTTCGGTCATTGACGAAGATGACGTTGTCGTGGTGGCGCAACGCGACAGTGAAGGTCTTGCCGGCCGTCTCATAGACGGTGAAAGGCTCGATCCTTCGTTCGGTGCCGGTGGTCATCGGGGCGAGCATGATTTTCAGCTGGTGGCAATCGGAGGTTGTGTTGATGGCGTGTAGCTGTGACTCGGGTGCTGGCGCCAATGCTGCTGCGCTCAGCAGCACTGTCCGCTGTCGAGGCTGCTTCCGGTCGAGCTGCCGGGCCTGTCGGAGGAAGAATTCTACGTCAGCATCGTCGGGCGGTGTCTGGTCACGCCGCAGAATCGCGCGGCTGTACTCCGTGGTTTGCAACGATTCTGGGACCGTGTGGGGCGCCCATTCCCAGGAGCGGACGGCGAGCTCATCCAGCTTCTGCTGCAGGCTGGTGGTGTCTGGACTGAGGGTTTCGATGAAGGTGGGGGAGTCGAGCTGGTGCCAGAGCCGCATGATGCGTTGGCGTTCAGCCGGTGTGAGGCGGAGAAATCCGAGCAGGTGCGCCACCTCGTCGATCGTCGGCGGCCGCTTGCCGGTTTCCCAGTCTGACAGGGTCTGAGCGTGGACTCCGAGCTTGTCTGCCAGCTTGCGTAGGCTCAGCTCTCGGCCTGTTCTTGCCGCCCGCAGAGAGCTGCTCAAGGCGAGCAGCGCTGGAACCGATCTAGGTTTGGTCATGCAGTTTCTCTTTCCAGGTGGCGGATTCGTCGGGAGCGATCAGCGTCTACAACGACACTCAGGAGCTTCGATCAAGGTCGCCGGCCTTGTTTCCGTCGGTCGACATCGACGGCCGGGTCGCTGCCTCCTCGGAGCACCGTGGTGGACCTGTGCGGGTCACGCCGGCCGAGCAGCGCAGTGCGCATAACGGGGCTGGCCGCGTCCCGGGCCAGCGCAGCCGCCACGGGGAGGTCCGGCGTGACGTGGGTGATGTCGCCGAGCAGCTGATCGGCTGCGAGCGTGTTCTCGACGGCGAGCGGGATACCGGCCTCGGCGAAGCGGGCGGCGAGTGAGGATGCACCGATGTGGTTCTGATCGTCTGTTCCGTGGGTGAGCAGCTGGGTGATTGCTGCGCGGCTGCCGGCGGGTGTGCTGTCGAGGAGCGCGAGGATGGCGGCGAGGTGGATCCCGGCTGGCCGGAGCAGCGTAGTGGCGAGGATTCCGAGCGGCGCGCCGGCGGTGAGCAGGCGCGTGACCGCGGGTGTTGCGGCGAGGTCGTGGTGGTGGTCGGCGGGCAGGCAGAGGACGTGGGCGCGGCCGGCGGCGGCGCGGTGGTCGATGTGGTCGTGCACGTGCTGGGTGACCGGGTCGTGTTCGATCACCACGATCCGCGCGCCGGCGTCGTGCAGGTCGGTCAGCGTGGACGAGTGACCCCAGAGGGGCAGGCCGCCGGTGCCGAGGATGAGGAAGTGGCGTAGGCCGTGGTCGAGCATGGCTGCTGCGGCGCGGCGGTCCCAGGTGGCGGCCGCGATCGCCAGCCGGGGCAGCTGCGGGTGCTCGGCGAGGAGGTCATCGGCGAAGATGCGGTCGACGGTGGTGTTGAGGTGGCCGTCGAGCAGGTAATCGGCGACAGCGTCCCGGCGGGGGCGTTCGATGTCGACGTGGACGCGTTCGTCATCGTGCGCCCGCGGGGGAGGGGGTGTGGCTGCGGTGGGTGGTGGCATGTCGAGGTGCTCTCCGAGCTGGCCGGACGCTCCTGCGGTGGCGGGCCGTCCGTCGGGTCCCGGGGTGGGCGCGGCATCGGACTGCCGCGACCGCCCCGGGAGCAGGTGTTGCGAGGGTCAACCGGCGGGTGTGGCGGCGGCGGTGTGGGTGGTGGCGCCGGGGGCGCCGGGCAGCAGCGTGCGGATTTGCTGGGTGATCCACCGCTGGTAGGTGTGGAGGTCGGTGTAGATGGCCGCGCTGCCGCAGAACGCGGCGATGGTGCGGGAGGCCGCGCCGAGCAGATACCAGTCGCCGCCGTGGCGCTGCAGGAGCCCAGAGCCGGAGTCGCCGTTGCAGACGCCGCCACCGGTCGGCGGGACCCCGGCGCACAGTTCGCCGGTGCCGATGCCGCCGGGGGCGCACGTGGCCGCGCGCTGGAGCGGCACGTCGAGCTGGCTGAGCTGGGCCGGTGCGGGGCCGGTCCAGGCGGCGGGGTCGGTGGTGATGCCCCAGCCGATCGCCCGCGCGGGGGCCCACAGCCACGCGGGGGCTATCCGGGCCGGGCGGACGCCGTCGATGTGGCCGGCGAACCGGATCAGGGAGACGTCCCAGATCTCGCCGGCCTGGTCCGGCCGGCCCCAGGCCCAGTGTGGCGGGACCACGATCTTGCTGCCAGAGCGGACGACGCCGCCCTGCAGCCGGTTGGGCGAGCCGAACCGTGCGTGGTAGATCGCGGGATCGCTGCGGTCGATGGTGGGGTCGCGCAGGTCGGTCCGGAAGCTGGTGAAGATCTTCTTCTCGGCCGGGGTCATCCGCGCTTGCTCGGCGGGGCTGGGCGGGTTGCTCAGGCAGTGGCTCGCCGTGGCCGCCACCGCGGCCGGCTGGCCGGTGTCGTCGTACCCCTGCTCCAGAAGGGTGAGCCCGCACGAATGCCAGTCGGGATCGTCGTGGTCAAGCAGCTGCAGGGATCCGGCGCCGGCGTAGGCGACCGGGGCGGGGTCGCCGCCAACGATCCGCGGCGATGCCATCGCGGCGGACGGCGCGGGTGGTGGTGTGCCGGTGTCGGCGGTCGCGGCAGAGATGCCGAACAGCATCGGCAGCAGGGCAAGCGGTGCTGCAGCTGTTGCTCTGAGACGCACGGGTGGAATGTCCCTTCTCGACAACGAATTCGGCGCAACTTGTGCTCGCCTGGTGTGGTGTGGGTGCCTGGCCGTGCTCCCGGGGGGGCGTGAGCACGGCCAGGCACCGGTGGTCACCCACGATCGGGAAGGCCGGTTGCTTGACCAGCGATCGCGGGCAGGTGACCGGCCACGCCGGTGGCCGGTCGAGTCCGGGCAACCGGCGTCCTCGCGCAGGTATCCAATTTCGTGCGAGGACGCCGGCCCCGGTTCCCTGACCATCCGCGACATCGGGGCACGGACGGTCAGGAAGTCAGGGCGGTGCCGGCCGCCACGGGGGTTCCGGCAGGTCGCGGTCCGGTCCAGGTTTCTGGGTGAGGACCGCGGCGGTGAAGTTCCCGCACACCGGCGTGTCCGTGGGCGGCCCGTCGGGAAACCAGGCGAACGCGGGGCCGATCCCAGGCGGTAACAGGACGGTGCCGCGGATCATCGCTTCGATCTGGGCTTCGGTGGCGAGACTTCCGGTTCCGGGGCCACGGCGCTGCACGGCAGCCTCGAATTCGAGTGCCTGGACGGCGAGGTCGGGATGCTCGGGCTGCAGCAGGTGCGTCATGGCCAGGAACGCATTGGCGGGCAGCCGGACGAGATGATCTTGCACGACCTGGGCGGCCTCGGCGCGGCTGCCGCCGTGAAAGGACATCACCCCGCCCAGCAGGAGCGCCACGTGGTCATGGTCGGGCGAGACCAGGCCAGGGGTTTCCTTGTCGTTGTGGTAGAGCGTGTTCCACATGGCGTGGGGATCCCAGGGGTCGGCATCAACGACGTGGACGCCGTTGGCCTCGTCGGCAAGGGTGCGTAGGTGCGCCAGGACCAGGGGATCGTGGTCGACGTAGATCACGTTCGGGCGCGTGGTGTTCTGCTCGCGGTTCCGGTTGGTCGCCTCGGCGCGGCGGACGACCGAGTGCAGGTCGTGTTCGTAGTCGATGTTGGGCAGGCCCGCGCCGGCGACCACGATGGTGCTGACGCCTTGCCGGGCGACGAGGTAGGCGGCTGCGCGATCGAGGAACGCGCGTTCGGACCGGAACACGAACCCGGCGCCCGGCACCTGAGCTTCGAGCAGGAGCGCAGCAGCAAGTTCGTTTTTGTGCGCGAACTTGACGCAGGAGCTATCGCGTTTGTCGCTGTCTTTGGCTTCGCGGAAGGCATCGAGAAGGAAGGCGAGATTGATACGGTCCGGATCGGTCCCGACTGGCTTTCGCCACCAGGGCTTTCCGGCGCCTGTAGGCTGATGGATCGCGGTGGCGGGCGTCGTGCTTGGTGGCGTCATGAATGTACCGGTGCTTCAGTGGCCAGCAGGTTGGTCAGGGGCGCGATGCTCAAGCGGCAGCTGTCCGCCATCGCCGCAAGTGCGTCGGTGTTCGGTTTGCGGATCGGTAATCCCCTGGCGTGGAGCATGTCGTGGGCCCACTGGGCTATGGGGCGGAGCGCGTTGTGCTGGGTGGCGGCCAGGGCGGTGAGGTCCACGGCAAGGTCGGGGTCCCAGCCGATGCGGCGCCCTGCTCGTGCCAGCAGCCTGGAGGCCGGAGCTGTTAGGGCCTGGCGGCTTTGTCGAGGTGGAGCAGGGCTTTCGAGCGGGTGGCTTTCACCCGCGTGATGCGTGTTCGCGCCGTCGGCTGGCCGTTGGCCCACGCGGCGAGTGCAGGGCGGGACCGGCCGCGGGTTTCCCGTTGCTGCTGCAGTTCTGCGCCTATGACGGGGGCTGGTTCGCCGGTGTCGGTCGTGGTCATCGGGATCGTCCAAGGCCTGTTGCAGGGGATGGATGGTGTGGGGGGAGTCGGGGTCGCGGGTGGGCCAGTGCCGTATCTGCGCGGTGGGCGTGCGGGAGTCGAGGTAGTCGTGCAGCGGCCGGGGGCGTGCGGTGCTCCACCAGTAGGCATTGGGGCGGGCGCCGTCGGTCATCGGCATGGCGGCCCCAGCCGTCCGTCGTCGTCGTGGCCTGTGGCGGCGCCGCCGTTCTCGCGATCGCATCGGAGTTTCTCGCAGGTCACGTCGGCGGAGGTGGCACGGTACTGGGGATTGCGGGATTGCGCTGCGGTGACCAGGTCGCGGCGGGAGCCGGCTGATCCGCATGCGGGTGCGCACACGCCGGTGGCGTCGAACGTGTCGCTGTGGAGGGCGTGGATGCGTGGGTGATTGGTGGAGGGGGAGCGCAGGACGGTCGCGGTCGGACGGCTTGATGAGGGCGCAGGTCGCCCGTCATGGAGGTGCCGCTGCTCGGCCTGCTCGCTGCCAGTGTGGTTCACCGCGGTTCACCGCCCGGATGCCCGGCGCCGTCCTCGGCGTCGGTGACAGTGTCCTGGTCTTCGTCGAGCGGGGCGATCTCGGCGATCGCGGCCGGGGACAGTCCGGCGGCGATGCGGTACAGCAGCGCGGCGGTCTGTGCGCAGTCCTCGGCGAACGCTGCGACTTCCCGGGCCACCGCGTCCGCGCTCACCGGGTTCCCCGCTACCCGCTCGGCGAGTCGCAGCGTTGTCCGCAACTCCCTGACCGCTTCCGCCGCGACGGCGCGCGGGTCGTCGATAGTCGGCTCGCGTCGAGCGTAGGCGTGCACGATGACTCGTGCTCCGGTCCCGATCAGGTCGTGGCCAAGTTTCCGGTAAGAGCTCCAGTCGTGTCGGTCACGCTCGGCGTAGGCCAGTCGCACCAGTGCGTCGGTGTAGGCGCCGGTGATCAGGGAGGGCAGTGTGATTGGCGGTGTGCCTGGCTTGTTAAGTGCGCGTGATGGCCGTTCGGCGTCAGTCATGGGTGTGTTCCAGCGATCTGGGGTGGAGGTTCGTCAGAATCAGGTGGATCGGCGTGCCCGTGTGGCGCCAGCCGGAGGGAAACTGTGTGCATGGCGTCCACGAGACGCTGGTACATCGGGGCTGCGTGCGTTGACGGGATCAGGTTCGGGTCTCCCCAGCCCTGTAGCCACGCCGTCATCCACGCCTGGGCGTACTTCAGCGCCTGCCCCTCTGCCGAGCTCGCACGGACCTCTTTCAGCGCGCGATCGACAGCTGCCGCGGCGTCGTGAAGGTCCTGGCGAGCGTGTTGTTCGGAGTCCGTGTTGTGCCAGTCGATGTCGGGCAGGGCGACCAGAGCCTGTCGCGCCTTGACGATGGCGAGCTGTCTTCGCGCGCGTCGCCGCGCCACCAGGAGCTTCATGGCGTTCACAGCCGCGGAGCCGAGCCGGTCACGAGGTGGGGCGTGAACGGCTCAATGATCGGCTTGTCCCAGAGGAACGCGAAGGGACTCTTGACGGGTGATGTCATGCGAGGTCACGTCCCGAGCTGTCGAGCCGCCCGCGGCGCGGATGAGCGCTCCAGCAACCGGGCACACGTGTACGTCCTGGGCTGCCCCGCCCATCGCTGGGTCAGGCGGACCGCGAAAGCGGTCCTCACATTCGTGGGGCCTCCGCCGCTGCGAAGTCGCGCAGTCGTATCCGCCGCACCCGTGGAGATATAGGGTATCTCACTGTTACACACCGTCACGCTTGTGACGCTAAGTGCGACTGATAACGGCGAGGGACAATAAAGGGACAACGCCGTACGCTGGTAGCCGCGAGTTGCCAACGGAAGCAATCGAGAGCAGGTGACACCCATGGCCGTGATCGGACTACCTGGCGAAAACGTCGGCGACCGCCTGAAGGCTGCCCGCAAGCTGGCTGGCGTGACACAGCAACAGCTCTCGCAGCTTACGCACTTCTCTGTATCTCTAATCAAGAAAGTGGAGCAGGGCAGCGTTCCGCCATCGGCTGCGTTCGTCGCTAACGCAGCGAAGGCGCTTGGCCTGCGTACGGCCACCCTGTATGGCTTAGAACAGGTGATCGACGAGCCGAGTCGCGAAGCTGCTGGCGTCGCTGACCTTCGGAGTGCCCTCGACGCCTACGACGACCCACGGCCTGAAGGTGAGCCTCTCGACCTGGCGACGATCATCGGCCGGCTCGACGCTGCCTCCGAAAAAGTATTAGGACTCAACTACGTCGCGGTTGCCCAACAGCTGCCCGCGTTGCTGCACCACTTGTACGTTCTCATCGACCAACCCGGTCGTGCAGGCGAGCTTGCACACGGCGCACTGCACGACGCTTACCGCATGGCTGCCACCGTGAGCGGCCGCTTCCGTCAGGCTGACCTCGCCGCGATCGCTTCGGAACGGCACGTTCAAATCGCCGACCGCACCGGCGACCCGCTACGCATCGCGATAAGCGCCTATCATCGGAGCACCCGCTACTTGCAGCATGGCGACTACCGTGCCGGGCTCCGCCTACTCGACCGCGCCCGCGAGTACATCGCTACCGGCCCCCCGGACCGCGCCGTCGCAGTACAGCTTGATCTTCGATCATCGATTCTTGCTGCGCGCGCCGGTGATGGCGCAGAGGCGGATGGCTATCTGGGCAATGCACGAGCGATCGTCGAGGAGTTCCGACCGCCAGCGGTGCCGTACTACGGCGTTGACGCGAGCTCGACGAACATCATCGTGCACTGGTGTGCAGCACCGGTCGAGCACTACGACGGCGCGGAGGCGGTCCGCCGAGCCTCATCCGTTCAGGTGGCCGATCCTCGTCGCCCAGAGCGTGTAGGGCACCACCACATTGATATGGCCCGTGCCTGGATGCTGCACGGCGATCGCGGCCAGGCACTCGAGGAGCTGAACGCCGCTCGCCGAGTCGCCCCGAACGCGACTCGCTACCACCCCTCAGTTCGTGAGACCGTGCTAGCTCTCGCAACCGCCGATCGCCAGACCACTGATTCCTTGGCCGGATTCGCTCGCTGGTCTGGCGTGCAGCTGTAGAGGCATGCCCGACGACGTCATCGTTGATGCCCAAGTCTTGTCTGATTGTCCGAAATCACCACGTCAAACAGGTTTGTCGCGACCTTGACGCGTGCCGCCGGCTTGATCGCTTGTCGCCTCGGACCCGCTCGGGCTCGGAGCTGGCCCGACCGAGTCTGGAGGCGACCAAGGCGTTTGCATGTGCTGGGTGAACTCGATCCACGGATAACGCAGTATACTGCGATAAGGGCATTCTCGTCGCTGCGGACTAGCACGTCGGAGGGAGCCGGGATTCGGTGGCCCTCAGTACTGCCAGGTCGATCCGGTGCCGCGGTACTGCTCGACCGGAATCGGTTCGATGCCGTCTCGCATATGGTCGATGTACAGCGTGCCGTGCAGGTGGTCGACCTCGTGGGCGACGAGGCGGGCGACGCCGCGTTCGAACACGGTGATCTTCTTCTGTCCGTCGATCGTGGTGTGCTCGACGTGGATCCCGTGGGCGCGGGGGACCTGGCCGCGGACGTCGAAGAAGGACAGGCAGCCCTCGTACTGTTCGTCGACGTCTCCTGCGGACTCGATGATGGTGGGGTTGAACAGCGTGATTGCTTCGCCGTCCGGTGTGCGCACGATCGCTGCGGCCCGGTCGATCCCGATCTGAGGCGCGGCGATCCCCATTCCCTTGCCGAAGGTGTGGGCTTGGGCGACGCGCTCGCACGCCGAGTTCAGCTCGGTCACCACGCGGCGGGCGTCTTCGGCCTCGGCTGGAAGGTCGAATCTGCGGGCGACGCGGCGCAGGGCCGGGTCGGTGTCCTGCACGATGCCGAGTGAGGCCATGACGGTGCTCGGCGCGGGCGGCGGACCGTCGCCGGCGGCTGTGCGGCCGCGGAAGTCCCATTCGAGCCGGTAGCGAGCGTGTAGCGGCGGGTCTTCGCATGACCAGGAAAATGCGTGCCGGTCGCCGGTGTCGTCGCGCGCGATGGCGGTGGCGAACGGCATGGCCTGAGCAGTCATCGAGGTGTGCAGTCCCCACACGGCGGCCGTCAGGTTTGCGGGGAAGTCCAGGGTGACCGACAGGGTGCGGGTCGGTAGCCGGACGGCGCGCTGGAACCAGTTGCCCCAGTGGACTTCGCTCACGGTGTACTCGTACTCGATCCAGCAGGATTCCCCGGGGTACAGGGGAAAGTGCCCGTGTTCGCCGGCGAAGAGCAGCCAGACTTCCTTGAACGCGTCGCGGTCGTGGTGAGGAGTCCAGTCCATCGCGTTGGTGCGGTTCTGGCCGTGCCAGGCGTGGAGGTTGATCTCGTCCCAGGCGAGCGGGTTCTCGCTGTAGAGCCGGTTGGAGCGTTCAGGGTCACCGGGATACCGGTCGACGGAGATGCGGATCAGGTAGCGCGTGATCGGTTCGGTGCCCTGGTTGACCAGGTGGCGGCGCTGGGTGAGCCGGTAGATGCCGTCGTCGTAGCGCAAGGTCGCGTCGTCGTGGTCGACCACCAGGCTTCCGCCTCCGGTCATCGCTTCGGGCAGCGGCGGAACGGCAGGCCGGGTTTTCGGCGGGCGGTGGGCTTCGAACTCGCGGAACGCGGTGTGCAGAGCGCCGCCGGCGCGCAGGGCCGTTTCGGCTTGTCTGGCGAAAGCCTCCGACGGACGCTCGGTGCCGGAGAGCACCTTGGAGACGTAGGAGCGGTCGTAGCCCATGGCCTGCGCCAGCGCGGCGCGGGAGAACCCGCGGACGTCGCGCCAGCGTTCGAACTCGACGGCGAACGAGTTCGCCTCGGCGTCCGGTCCGCCGGTGTCGGTCGTGCCCGTCGTCATCGCCGCCTCCGCCGATCAGAACCGTGAGTGTGCGTGAACCTACCGTGAGTTCCTTCTCAGTCTAGTTGCCCACCCCGATGTCGCGGTGTTCTCGATCTACCAGCGCTCGGTGACGCACCCCGATCAGCGAACGGGCGAGAGCGATGGCGTGTGGGTGGCGAATCGCCGAACAACGCGAGGAGGGGCATGAAACCCAGAGTCGGAGATGGCGCGACGCGTCCCGTGCGGGTCGGTGGGGGAGACCGCCTTGCCCCGTGCTTCCGGCGACTCAGGCACACGGGTGAAAGAGATTCAGATACCTCCACCGAAGCGCTGGGACGTTGCACCCGGATCCGTGCTGACAACCAGGTCGGCCCTGGCGCATTGCGAAGCCGTCCAGTACCTGCCCTATGCAAATTTGCGAGCGACGTAGAGAAGTGGTCATTGTGGCAGTGTTTGTCGTCGTCTACGCGGGAACAGTCGCAGCCGCCATGGTGGTCTGGGCCCTCGTGACGTTGCTCGGACGCGCCGCGTGGACGCGCTACAAAAGACCGAAAATCGCATATCCAGGGAACTCTGCGCTTTCCGTCGTTACGGCATTGGCAGTGGGAGCCCGCCACCCCACCGGTAACGAGACCGGTTCAGTCCACCGCCATCGCGCAAGGCACGTGGGGCCGGACCGATGACACGGACCTCGGTCGAGAAAGCCAGGCCGCCTCCAGCGAGAATGTCAGGCCGTGATGCGAGAAGGGGCGAACGTGCCGTATCCGACAATGATGCTCGACCACCCCGGATGGCTTCCCGGGAACGACGGCCAGGCTCGACGCGTGCTCCGGTCCGCCGGCTCGGTGTGGTCAGTGATCTGTACGCCGGTGCCCGCCGGCGGGCACCGGGTCGACCTCGCCCGGCTCACTGGCGACACGGACGTCGCGCCGGTAATCGGCACCATCGACCCGCGGACGCTGGTGGGCGACGTTGCGGTCTGCAAGCCCCTGCGGGCCGACGGCCCGGTCGCCCGCGTACGAACCTCCGACGCGTGGGAAGCGCTCGGCACCGCAGTAACCCGCCAGGTGATCAAGGCCGCGACCGCGCGCGAGAACTACCGCGCGTTCTGCGAAGCCTACGGCGAGCAGCACGACACCGTGGCCGGTCCGGCGTGGCTGTTCCCCGCGCCCGAGACCGTGCTCGCCTTATCCGACGACGAGTTCGACGCGCTGCGGATGAAGTTCTTCCGCAACGGCCTGCGTTCGGCCGCCGAGGCAGCCCTCAAGTCGGCCGAAGCCTGGGCGGACATGACAGGCGAGCAGCTCCTCGCCGCGGTGCAGAGCGTGCGCCGGATCGGCCCGTGGACAGCCGGCGCCACCGTCGCCGACGTCACCAACGACTACAGCCTCTATCCCTTCGCCGACCTCGCCGTGCGCACCTGGGCGGGCAAGCTCGCCCCTTCGGTCGACTGGCCGAAACCCGAACCCGAGTTCGGGCGTTTGTGGCAGGCGATGGCCGGCGCGCAGTTGTCCGAGTGGACGCTGCTCACCCTCGCTTGGGGAGTCCGACATGCCACAGGAGTTGCTCTCTGACCTGATCGCCGGCGCCGACCTGACGCGTCAGATCGACGCCCTGTTCGTCAACGCGCCGTTGCGCGACTACGACGAGCGCCCGCGGGTGAACGACTTCACGTTGCCGGTGCTCGGCATGGCCTACATCGCCACCTACGCCGCCGCGCAAGGCTTCAACGTCGGTGTGCTCGACGCCGAGGCTCACGGGCTCGGCATCGAACAGACCGCCCGCCTGGTGAACGCGGCCGCGCCGCGGTGGGCCGGATTCAACCTGCTGGCCCCGACCTACGAGATCAGCGCCCGGATCGCCGAGCTGCTCGACCGCGACATCAGGCTCATGCTCGGCGGCCACCAGGCAAAAGCGATGCCGGCCGAAATCCTGCGCGACCAGCGGATGAGCCACTGCGAAGCACTGGTGATCGGTGAGGGCGAAACGCGGGTCGCCGCCCTGCTCGACGACCACCGACGACGGACCGAGCTGCCCGGGGTGATGTGGCTCGACCCGATCATGCACACCCCGGTCACGGGCGGCGTCGGGGCCAAAAACGGGCACCACCTCGCACCGGACATCAACGGCTTGCCGTTCGTCGACCGCCGCTACCTGGCGCAAGACCCGCACCGCGACGGCGGCCGGCTCGAGACGAACATGGTCGGCGCCCGCGGCTGCCCCTACGACTGCTCGTTCTGCGGCGCCGCGGTGTCGGCGAACCCCGACATCACCATCCGCACGCGAGAGCCGCACAACATCCTCAACGAGATGGACCAACTCCGTGGCACCGGCGTCAACGCCTTCCGGTTCGTCGACGACCTGTTCCTCGGCGTCCCCCGCGTCATCACCACGATGATGACGGCGTTCACCGCCGACCACGTCGGCGACTGGGCGAAGTGGGACGCCACCGGGCGCATCAACGTACTGAACCGGACGAGCGACGCCATGCTCGACACCCTCGTTGCGAACGGCCTGCGCGAGGTCGCGCTCGGCGTCGAATCCGGCAACGCGCGGATGCTCGAGCGGATCGACAAGCGCATCACCCCCGACATGGCGCGGTCGGTGGTGCGCCGGCTCGCCGAACGGGGAATCAACGTGAAGGGGTATTTCATCCTCGGGTTTCCGACCGAGACGTGCGCTGAGATCGACGACACCGTACGGCTCGTGCACGACCTGTGGGACATCACCGACCGCTTGCCCGGCCGGTTTCGTGCGTCGGCGTTCGAGTACCGCCCGTATCCGGGTACCCCCGATTGGGCCGAGCTGATGAGGTCCGGCAAGTACACCGCCGAGCAGCTGCTCAACTACAGCGCCGTGGACCTCACCTCCGGCGGTGTCGACGAGTCGATGCGCGAGCGCGACGAATTCAACTTCTCCGTCAACATTCAGTTGAGCGAGGCACCGATCGACTACGTCCGGGCCAGCCTCATCACGGTCGCCCGCGCGCAGTTCGACCGGAGGGCGGCCGCGTGAGGCGAAGGGGCCGCGGGGCGTTCGTCACCATCGACGGCCCGGCCGGCGTCGGCAAGACCACGACAACCCGTCTGCTGCGCGAGTACCTCGGCAGTCGCGGGTATCAGGTCCACACCACGACTGAGCCGTCGCACGGCGTGCTCGGCGAGACGGCCCGGCACAACACCGACATCTACCACGGCCACACCCTCGCGTGCCTGGTCGCCGCCGACCGATACCACCATCTCGAGCAGGAGGTGCGACCGCACCTCGCCGCGGGAGCCATCGTCGTCTGCGACCGCTACGTCGCCTCGTCCTACGTGCTGCAATGCATGGACGGCGTGCCGCTGCCGTTCGTCGAGGCGATCAATGCCGCGGCCGACGTGCCCGACCTCGCCGTCATCATGCAGGCGCCGCCGGAGGTGACGGCGGCCCGGGTCACCGCCCGGGGCGCGCACGACCGTTTCCACACCGGCGAGGACAGCAGCCGCCGGGAAAGCGAGTTGTACGAGCAGGCCGCGGAACGGCTCGCACACCGGCGGTATCCCGTGGTCGCTGTGGACACCGCCGGCGCTTCACCGGCGGAGGTCGCTACCTACGTCGCAGGCCGAATCGCCGAGTTGATGGAGGGTCCCGGCGCCGAGGTGGCCACGGCGTAGCCTGCCTGCGAGCCCGCCGACGCGGGCGGGCTCGCAGGTTCAGCACCTCCGCCACCCGTGAGGATCTTCACCGGATGCCCGACGGTCAGCACACGATCATTGACGTGCACGTTCTCCTCGTTCGCGACGCCGAGCTGCTGCTCACACAGCGGCGCGGCACCTACGGCGGGGGCATGTGGCACCTTCCCTCCGGCAAGCTCGACGCCGGCGAGTCCCTGCCGGCTGGCGCGGCGCGCGAGGCTGACGAAGAGGTCGGCGTGCTCATCGATCCGGCGGACCTGCGGCACTCGCACACCGTGCACGTCGCGGGATCCGGGCCGGTGCCGCGGCTCGGCGTGTTCTTCGAGGCTCGTCGCTGGTCCGGGGAGCCGTACAACCGCGAGCCCGACAAGTGCTCGGCCGTCGAATGGTTCCCGCTCGACAACCTGCCCGACGACGTGATCCCGTACCCGCTTGCCGGCATTCGAGGATCCCTCGACGGCCGGGCGTTCAGCCTGCTCGGTTGGGCCGACGAACGCAGGTCGGCCTTGACCTGAGCCGGGCTATGTCCGGGAAGTCGGTCCACGACCAGTCCGCCCGTGCATCGCTCGGCGACCACCCTCGATACAAGGGGGTTGGCGTGGTGCGCTGACGCTCCGGAAACCGCGACTTCGCCGCGCACGCCCCTGGTCCTGGGCAATCCGGCCCGCGCGGTCGGCTGGGTCTGCCGCTGCGCGGGCACCTTGCACGACCGGCTGCGGTGCCCGCGGTGCGAGCGGACCTACGACCTGGCCGCCGACCTGCTGACCGAGATTCAGACCGGTCGGTAACCCGACGCCGGTCACCGCCTATCTCGGCAGGGTGGGTAGCGTCGCCGCGCATGACCCAGGGATGGCTACCGCCCGCCGAGTACTACGCCACGCTGCCCAAGCAGATCGCCAGCGCCGGCCTGATCTTCCGCGGCGCCACGGGCCGCGTTCTGCTCGTCGAGCCCACCTACGGCGCCGAATCCTGGGAGATTCCCGGTGGCGGACTGGAGGAAGGTGAGTCTCCGTGGGCGGGCGTGCGCCGCGAAATCAAGGAGGAGCTTGGATTCGACCTGCTCCCCGGTCGGCTACTGGTCGTGGACTGGGTCCCGCCGCAACCGGACGGCCGCCCCGCCCTGACCAACAATCTGTTCGACGGCGGAATCCTGAGCGAGGACCAAATCGCGTCAGTACGGCTGGCCGATGGCGAGCTGAAGCGCTCAAAGTTCGCCACCCGCGCTGAAGCCGCGAAAATGCTCCGGCCACATATGGCACGCCGCGTCGCCGTGTGCCTCGATGTCGTGGACACTGGCCGGACCGCCTACCTCGAGAACGGGTTTGAGCCGCTCGCGCCGGATGAAGTCTCCTAGACGAGCTGCCAAGCGCACGGTCAGGCAGTTAGCCGCCCGATCGAGGCGGGTGTCGCGGCGGCTGACACGGCAACCTCGGTGCGATGCTGGGGCGATGTTGGCTACCGTCGATGTTCGCCGAACCCAGGGTGGGCTCCAGTTGACGATGACCGCGCCTGGACCTTCGGGTGCGTGGATGACGCGGCTGCGCTACGACCAGGCAGAGGAGCTGTCGACCGCGCTGAGGACGGATTCTCCTACGTTCTTAGGGGGCACCGTCTCGGCCGGACTGGCCTACATCCCGCACTATCCCGAGGTCGAAGACGGCGTCCTCGCTCGCATCGAGGGCGAACTCACCGAGGATCTGCGCAACGCCACGCATATAATGCGTACCGACATCCAAGCGATGCGCGATATCGGGGATGCCCTGCGGGCGCACATGCCCCATCGGCTTGAGCCGATTCCCTCCGATCCGGCGGCGTCATGGACGCCGACTCCAGTGAACTGATCAAGGGGCGGCTGGGAGTGTCGCCAGCGCCCCCTAATCGCGACCTTTCACGGCACGACGCCCGGCACGCGGCCCAAGCCCAGGGCTACATCGGTCGCGCGATCGCCCTGCGCAATATCTATCGGGTCCGCAACCGCGTCTTCGGCCTCGTCGGGCTCGCCCGCGCCCACCCTGATCACCGGCGAGCCGGAACGCGCTGCCGAGCTGATCGACATGGCCATGCCTGATACCGCGCCGTGGACGTCCGGCCGGGTCGGAGTCAAGATTCGGGACTTCCAATGGGAAACAGGGGCGTTCGCTACGGTGCCTGCCGTGCGAGACATCCGCGAGGTCGTCGCAGCAAAGCAGAGCTCCGCGAGATCCTGAAGAATCAGCGCGACGATCTCGTCGGTGTCACCTGCTCGGCCCGGGGCGCCGACTCGGTCTTCGCCCGCGTCGTTCTGGAGCTGGGTGGGACGCTGGAAGTCGTGCTGTCGGCGGCGGACTACCGTGACCGCAGACGTCCCTACATCGTCTGCGTGTCGGCGTCGGAGTGGCTTCAGCCCACGGCTGAACGCAACGCGGCGATCTGGGCTTCGGCGCCACGATTCGACTGGTTCCCGCGACGGCGTCGGCCTGGATCGCCCGATCGCGTGGTGGCGGGGCACATCGACCCTGCCCCTTCTAGGGTGGGCAGTGAAGCCTGCCCCGGAGGAGGACGACGTGCGTCGACGCAGCTTCTTGAAGGCCGGTGGCGTGGCCATCGGCGCCGCTTTCGCAGGCGCCCCGGTCGCGGAGGCCGACGCGTCTCCCGCCCCCGGGGCACTACCGGATCCGGCTGTCGTGCTCACCACCTGTTTGTCGGACGTCCTGCTTGGCAGCCGAGCGTCCATCGGTCCGGCGCTGCCGACCGTCGGGCTGACCCGCGCACTCGCAGCGGCGCGCGCATCGTTCGGCAAGTCCGACTTTCTGGCGTTGGCCGACCAGCTGCCGGCGTTGGTCCGAGCCGCGGAGGCCGCCCAGGACGCCGGAGCAACAGCTCAGGCTTACACGCTGGCCACCCGCGCGCTGGTCAAGCTCCGCCCTGCGGGGCTGGAATGGATCAGCGCCGACCGCGCCGTGCGGGCTGCGGAAGCAGCAGGTCAGCCCCTCATTCTCGCCGAAGCCGAGCGCATGCTCTCCGGTGTGTGCCGCCGCGCCGGTGACCACGACCGGGCGGGCACTCTTGTCGTGCAGGCAGCCGGCCGACTGGCGCTCGACGGCCGGGACCCGCGCCATTTCCTGCTGCACGCCAGCCTGCTGTGCACCGGCGGGTACTCCGCTGCCCGGGCCGGCGACGGCGCCCGAGCTCGCGACTTGCTGACAGAGGCCGCCGCGACGGCGAGCCGGCTCGACGGCGCCGGGGCTGCACGGGCCCGGGCGAACCTGCTAAGCCACCGCGTCTCGGTGGAACAACTGCTCGGCGAGCCCGGGGCTGCGCTGCAGCACGCTCGCACGGCCCGCGGGGTGCGGTTCCCTGATCTTGAACGGGAGGGGCGCTACTTGGTCGACTTGGCCGCGGTCCAGTTGCAGCTGGGGCAACCGGGCCCGGCGTACAGCACGTTGCTGGCCGCCGAACGCCGCGCACCCGGTGAAGTGCACACCCGCGCGGCCGTCCGCACCATCGTCGACGCGCTGCTGAACCAGAATCGTGCAGCCGTGCCAGGAATTCGTGATCTCGCTGCCCGGGTTCACGTACCTGCCTGATCAGGCCCAGACCCCCGGCGGCCGTCAGGAAGACTTACCGTGCCCTACAACAGCTTTGTTGATGTCCTGATCACCTTGGAACGTGGCGAGCAGGTCTTGCTCGCCCAGCGTGTGGGCACCGGCTACGCGGACGGCCAGTGGAATCTGCCCTCGGGCAAGCTTGAAGACGGCGAGGACCTCGTCGCCGCCATCATCCGGGAAGCCCGCGAGGAGCTCGATGTCGAGGTGGACTGTGATGATCTGGAGATGGTCACCTCGGTCCACTATTTGAATCCTGAGGGCCAGGCAAAGGTCGGGTTTTCTTCCGGGCGCGGTGATGGCGGAGAGAACCACGCAATGCCGAGCCGCACAAGTGCTCGCAGATCGCATGGTTTCCGAAAACCTCCCTTCCGGAGAGCACAGTGCCATACACCCACGCCGGTGTGGAGCTCTACCGTCGTGACGAGCGGGTTCGGGCTGCAAGGCTGGCCGCATCCAGCCGTGTCGGTATTGGCTGGGCGCTGACCCAGGTGGCGTGCCGGTCCGGGTGGCCGAACGATCGCGGCATACCGGTCATGGAATCTTGGTCAGAGAGTGCTCTGGCGCTCGCGTGTGCGCCATGCAGGTGGACCTGTCCTTGAGAGGTCACTCCTCGCGCCGCGGGCGGCTAAGGCGCCAACGGCGGGCTCGGTCGTTTCCTTTCGGCGACCGAGCCCGCCGTCCGTGAGGGGGTGTCGGCTTCGCGGCGGTTCGTCAGTGAAGCCGTGCCAGCTGGCGCGAGGAGCCGCCGCCTGGGGCCGAGTAGCCGGTCACAGGGAACCGGAAGTGGCCGGGCTTGCAGGTGGCTGAAGCGGCAGCGCTGCCAGCTCCTCGCAGCCTCGTCCAGCCTCCTCCTGCGGTGTTACGCCGCCGTCGGGACCGTGAATTCACCGTCTGCTGCGCCAGGGGTGAAGGCGGTCCATTCATCGTCGGTGTAGGTGAGTGTGGTGGTTCCGTCGAGGCTGTGCAGGCGCGCGCCGCCGACGGAGAAGTGTTCGATGGGCAGGGCGTGTATGGAACATTCCAAGTGAACGTGCTCGCGGTAAAGCGAGGGGACTCGCCGCGTGGGGTCCCATCGCGACGGAAGGTAGGCATCCGAGGGAAGCACCGTGAAACCGAAGCTCGCGGCGGAAAAACTACGCCGCAACATCGCGCAGTACCCCACCACCACGTTCGCTATCGACGACGACGCCACCCGTGAGGAGCTCACCGCCTTCTTCATCTCCTGCCGCTTGAAAGTCGTCGTCGCGGCTGGCTCGCCGACGAATCCCTCCACCTGGCCGCCCGCTTGACGAACGCGAAGGAGAACCTCGCCGAGGCCGCTGGCGAGCTGGAGCGGGCCGTCGGCATCTTGCGGCAGGGGTTGATGATGGCACAGCGCTGGCCAGTGTCCAGGGTTTGTTCGTCCGGATCGAGCAGGCCGCCGCGCGGGCACGCGCACGTTTGGAGAACTGAGGTGACGCCGCGGCCAGCCAGCCCGGGGAGCCTCCGGAGCGTGAGTAGATCTACCTATGCTGCGTGGGTAGATCGGCCTGAGATGCTGTTTTTCCTGTTCACAGCTGTTGTGACCTGTTGAAGGGCACCGCCCGGCTGTCGTAGGGTGACCGAGTGGTTACCGGCGACGGGGAGGCGTTGTGGGCTCGGGTTACCAGGTGGTGATCGACAAGATCCGCGGTATGGGCAGGGCCGCGGCCGAGGTGGCGCAGGGGCTTCGCGGAGCGAACTGCGCGGCGACCGTGCCGGCTGGTGATCTGGGGATGCCGGGGTCGCGGGCCGCGCTGGCGATGGCGCAGGTCAAGCACGCCCTGGTGCAGCGCGAGCAAGGTTTTGAGGTCCGGCTGGACACCCACGCCGCGAGCATGGCCAAAGCCGCTGATCATTACGCCGCGCAGGAAGCGGCCGCGGCCGCTGACTTGTCTGCCCGCGGTCAGGGGCCGGTGAAGGCGAGCTGATGGTCACGTGGGGAGATGCGGTCCGATGGAACCCGGCGGTGCTGCAGGACGCGGTCGGTGCGATCAACGCCGCCTACAACAAGCTGGTCGCCTGCTCGGACGATTTGCGGGACATCAACACCCCCGAGGGCTGGCACGGTGACGCCGCCGCAGCGGCGGCTGGCGAGGTCAACCAGATCATCGACGGCTTGGAGGAGTACGCGGCGGACATAGCCGCGTTGCGCCGCGCAGCCGGGGAAACCGGGGACGCAATCACCGGGGTGCAGAACGGGGTGAAGGAAGCGGTGGCGATCGCCGCCGCCAACCACTTCACCATCGCCGGTGACGGCGCGGTCGTGGACAACGGCGCGCCCGAGGTGCCGCAAGAGCAGCGGGAGCTCGCCGCTGAGGAACGCCGCCGGGTCGCGGAGGAATTGAAGGATCGGGTAGAGGAGGTTGTGCGGCAGGCGATCAATGTCGATGAAGGACTGTGCTCGGTGCTGGGCCTCATTCAGGCCGGTCAGGTCATCGATGCGACCGCGAACGACAACGAGCACACGAGCCTGGCCGCGGCCGGCAACGCCGGAGGCGCCATCGCGTTCCCCTCGATCATGCCTCCGCCGGCGGTCGATGCGGACCCGTCGATGAACGCGGCTTGGTGGGCGGCGTTGTCGGACAAGGAGCGGCAGCAGCTGATCGCGCAACACCCCGACTGGGTCGGCAACCGGGACGGGGTGAAGGCCTCCGACCGCAGCAAAGCCAACCTGAATCTGCTGGATCAGGAGAAACGCAGCTTCGCCGCGGAGCTGGACCGGCTCAAGCGGGAGGATGGAGACTCTGACGAGATCGCCCGCCTCGAGCAGCGGCTCAAAGCACTGGACTCGATCACGGGGATGATGCACAACCCCGACGGCAGCCTCAACCCGAACCGGCAACTGATGTCGCTGGACATGACCGGGGACCATCCGAAAGCGGCGATCGCGAACGGGGACGTCGACACCGCGCAGCATGTCGCCGTGTTCACCCCCGGCATGAACTCCACGGTGGACGGCAACATGAACGGCTACGTCAACGACATGCAAGGCGTCCGCCACAGCGCCGAAGACATGCTGCGCCGCGCCGGGGACATGTCGAACGTCGCCACCGTCACCTGGATCGGCTACCAACCGTCCTCGTTCGACGACAGCGGTTCCCTGCTGGGGCTGGCCACCGGGGAGAACGCCGATGTCGGCGGGGACAAGCTCGCCAAGTTCGACCAGGGCATCAACGCCTCCCACACCACGGATCCGCATTTCACCGCGCTCGGGCATTCCCAGGGATCGATCGTGACCGGGATCAGCCTCACTCACGGCGGCACCGGCGTGGACGACGCGGTGGTGTTCGGCTCCCCAGGCGTGGCTGACCACTTCGGGATCGACAACACCGCCGCCGATCTGAAGGTGCCGCAGGGACACGCCTACAACATCACCGCTGCCGGCGACCCGGTCGCCCAGTGGGTGCCGGAAACCTGGCGGTACGGTGCGGCCCCGTATGCGATGGACGGTATGACTCAGTTGTCGGCGGACGCGGCGACCGGGCCGGACGGCGAGCCGCTGGCGGCCTCGCACGGGCACAGCGAGTACACCCGCACGACCCCGGAGGGGGTCGACAGCACCAGCAACCACAACATTGCCGCGATTGTGGCCGGCAAGCCGCAGCTGACGGTTCCCGCTCACTAGGAAAGTTGATCACGTGTTGTCACGAGCATGGCTGCTGGCTTCGGCGCTGGCGGCTGTTGTGGTGCTGGCCGGGTGCGGCGATGGCCATGAGTATCTTGATCCTCAACCGACGGGACCGTCGATGTCGAAGCAACAGCAGCAGGCGCAGCTGGCGGCCAGGCCGACGCTGGATGAGGCGATCGTCGGATATGAGAAGCTGCGCACGACGCTGCGTGAGCGTCTCACCAGGGACTTTGGTGTCGCGGTGTGGACTGAAGAACCCGGTTCGGCTGAGTTCAGCGGCTGCGCGCCGCAGTTCCCGGCGTTGACCGAGCAGGAGGCCAGCAAGAAATTCCTGCCCCGCTGGTACGCGCCGACGTCGCTGCTGCCCCGGTGGGACCAGGTGAAGCAGGCTGTGCGGGAGGTTGCCGGCGGGCACGGGTTCACCACCGTGGCGCTGGATGCGAACCAGGCCGGAGACGCCGAACTCAACCTCACCGACCAGCTCGGCGCGCAACTGTCGATCGGGACGAGCAAGAACACGGTCCTATCGTTGACCACGGGCTGCCATCTGATTAAGAAATAGCCCGCGCCGCACTCAGCCGCTACTCAAGGGACTGGCGTGAACAGGACACCTTCGTTCGGGCTTGACGGCGGTGAGGACCCGTCGCCGCGCCGGGTGCTGTTCGCGGCGGCCTGTTGGCTCCTCGCCGTTGTGACCGGTGTGGGAGCGGTGGTGCTCGCTGTGGCCGGGGCGATGAGCAGTGATTCGTGCAGACCCGGTGACACGGCATTCATCTGCACCAGGGGCGGGCAGAACGTCGCGTGGTGGCTTCCGCTCGCCAGCTGGGCCGTGTCGATTCTGCTGGCCTGGGTCAGCGCAGTGAAACTTGGTCCCACCAGGGCGCGATGGCTCGGCCTGGCAGCCGGCTTGACGGTCTACTCGGTAGTTCTCGTGATCGATTGGATCCTCGTCGCGCGGTGAGACCCGGCAGGGCCGCGGCCGGTGCCGGAGCGGGCCGGAGGGGCAGAGATTACCCGTTTGGCCCAGGGCAAACGTAGAAAGATTCAGGTCTCCTCGTCTGCGGCCTCCGACTCGACTGACGTCGGCGGACCCGGCGGGCGCATGCGAGCGACGACGTTTTCAAGACGGACCACCAGCGCCATGGTGCCGGGAGGCACCGTGCCCTCATCGACGGCCCGACGTAAGCCGACCGCCGTTTCCGCCAGCTCGTCGGCCACACCGGCGAGCCGGTCGGGAATCGCCTCCGGCGCGCTTTCGCCGACTTCAGGTTGCCGGTTGTCGTCGTCAGGTTCCATCTCAATCCTGTTCTGATCTGGTGAATGTCAGCGTCGTTGTGTCCGGCTTGTCGTCTGGCCAGATCGGTGGGTTTGTCTCATTCGGTAGACGGCGCCAGTCCTCAAGGACGCGCTGCATCACGGCGCGGTCAGGTGTCACGGACTGGGGCCGGAGGGCGCGTCCCACCTGAAGCTGGACATAACGCCGCGGACGCTTCGGCACGCCGACGCGGTGGGGGAGCTCCGGCGTCCTCGCGGATCACCGGGGCTGGGATGCCCACCGCTACGAGACCGGCTACGCGCTGCAGCGTGTGACCACCGAACGTCCCGGCCGCTGACCCGTCCGCACAGGCACGTCTCCGCGCAGACCTGTGTGTTGCGCGGAAGGAGGTGGGGGTGACGTCGACCGAGCCGATGATCAAGACCGTGAGTCCGGAGGTCTTCAGTGGACTGCCGGCGGCCGGGTCGGGGGCGGATCCGCCGAGCGCGCTGCTGCTGGATATCAGGGCCAGCGCGGCCGCGAGGGCCGTGGTGAGGGCGGTGCGTTTCGCGGTGCGCACGCGTGTGCTCCTTCGGGGGAGGAGGGGAAGATCCGGGAGTTCAGGCGTGGCTGCGCAGCTGGCCGCGGAAGCCCTCGCGGAAAGCGTCGTCGGTGACGACGAGCAGGCGAGGACCGGCGTGGACGAGCCAATCCCCGGCGCCGAGCGTCAGGTCGGGCTCGGGCCGGCGGGGCTGGCGGATGGTCGCGGTGTCGCTGTGGACGGCGATCTCGGTTCCGGCGCTGAGGACGGCTTGAGCGGTGAGCTGTTCGACCCAGCCGCGGATGACGTCGTCCAACATGTCGAACCCGGCGTTGCGGACGGCCTCGACCATCTGCTCCGCCTTGAGGCCGAGAACGTCGTCCGCGCGGACTGCCCAGTAGAGATCGATCACGGTCATCGGGAGACCTCCGGTGAGGTCGGGGCGGCGCGGACGTCGCCGATGGTGGTTCCGGTGAGGGCCTGGCCGACGAGGGCGACGACGAGCGCGAAGAGGGGCCAGGTCCAGGTGCCGGTGGCGATTTGGAGCAGGCCGACGCCGAGGGCCAGGACGCCGGCGAGGGTGTAGCCGAGGCCTTGGACGACCGACGACAGCGCGGCGGTGGTGTCGGGGTCGCTGTGGGTGCGGCGTCCCAGGTCGACCAGGGCGAGCGCGAGCGCGCCGATGCCGATGCCGAGCAGCCCGGTCCACAGCCAGGTCACGCTGAGCGGGCTGATCATCAGGCCGGTGACGCCGGTGATGCTGGATCCGGCGAACCCGACCGCGAGCGGGGCGTGCGGTACGCGGCGGGCGAGGTACGGGACAACAAGCGAGGCCGGCACGCCGAGCACCATGACCGTGGCGAAGTGGTATCCGGCCTCGGCTTGGGTGAGGCCGGCGGTGCGCAGGATCGTCGGCAATCTGCCCATTAACAGGAACGTCACGCCCGACAGCAGCCCGAAGTGGACAGTGAGGGTGGCGATGGTTCCGCGGGGGATGAGCGTCTGGGGGCTGACGCGCGCCGCCAGGGCGGCCCCGGCCGGGGTGGCCAGGTGGCGGCTGCTGCCTTGCCAGACGACGAGACCGACTGCGGCGAGCAGTGCCCAGCAGCCGAGCCCGAGCTGCCACGCCACCCCGGTCGGTGTGAGTAGCGCCCCGACCGCTGATCCGGTGCCGAGGCAGGCGGTGTAGCAGGCCGCAGAGCCGGGTGTCGCGGTGCTGACGATGACCGGCAGCAGGGCGCCGAGGACCGCGATCGCCAGACACGCCGCGGTGGTGCCGGCAACGATCGTGGCGTCACCAGGCAGGGTCCGGACGATCAGCGAGACGGCGAGGACGCCGAGTGCGCTGGACACCACGGCGCGGATCCCGAACCGGGCCCGCAGCCGCCACGCGGTCCAGCCGCCGACCGCGAAGCACCAGGTCGGTAGCGCGACCAGCGTGGCTGCCAGGGGCGGAGACAGGCCTTCTGCGGTATCAATGCGAGTGAGCAGCACGCCCATGCTGGTGACGGCGGGCCTCAGGTTGAGCGCGAGGACGGCGACGGTGAGTCCGGCGGCGACCGGGTTGAGGTTCGCGGTGGGGGAGACGTGGGCGGTGGTCACGCCACACCGCCGGGGTCTTCCAGCAGCATGTTGGCCAGCCGGGTTCGGGTCGGGCACGACACGGGCTTGGCGCACTCGTGGCACCAGTTACCCACCGCCGAGTGCGCGTTCCACTCGGCGGGGAAGACCTTGATGAGAGCCCGCAGGGCGCGGAGACCTTCGACAAGGAGGTCGACGAGGTCGTGTCCGTCGAGGATTGCGACGACGCGACCGTGACCGATAAGGCGGACGCCGGTGCGCACGTCGATGCCGGCGCGGCAGGAGTCCGTGGCCACGGCCAGCGGACCGCGGCGCTTGGCACGGTGGCTGAGGCCGAGCCAGTGACTCAGCAACGGGGGCGCAACTGCAGGTGGTGAAGCTGTCACCTACACGAATGTAGGTTATCTTCGACATTTTGTGCAAGGTATCCGACAATTTGAGGGGTGATCGTCTCCCCCGGTAAGGTCTTCGGGCGATGAACCAGCGCGATGATGGGCCGCCTGATCACAAGCTAGAGCAGCACCTCGCGGCGATGGGCTTGCGTCTGCGTGCTGCCCGCCGACGGGCGGATTTGACTCAGGGTGAGCTCGCCGCGCTCAGCGGCGTGGATCGGGGCAACATCAGCAGAGCGGAACACGGCGGCAACATCTCCCTGGAGACCCTGTGGCGCCTCGCCCTCGCGCTGAACATGCACGCCGCTGATCTGCTGGATGACCGCCTACGCCGCGACAACTAGCTGTATGAGGCCGTGACGTTGGTGACGCCGGTGTGGAGCCGGGTGACTGGGGGCTGGTTTCCGGCGGCGGTGTGTGGTCGATGGTAGTTGTAGTGGATGTTCCAGACAGCCAGGGCAGCGGTGCGGTGAGCTTCGCTGGTCCAGACGTGGGCGTAGAGGAACTCTTCGGCCAGGATCCGGTTATAGCGCTCGACCTTGCCGTTGTGGCGTGGGGTGTAGGGCGTGATCCGCTGGTGACGGGCGCCGCGTAGCACGGTGGCGAAGTCGTGAGCGCGGTAGCAGGCACCGTTGTCGGTGACCAGGCGGTGGATGTGAGTGATGCCGTGGCGGGCGAAGAACGCCCGCGCGCGGTGGACGAACCCGATCGCGGTCCGGGCTTTCTCATCAGGTAGGGCTTCGGTGTAAGCCAGGCGCGAGTAGCCGTCGACGGCAGAGTGCAGGTAGGTGTAGCGGGCTCGCTGGCCTCGGGTTTTGCCGCGAGCGACGTGTCGTGCGTGCTCGCTGTCTTTGCCGTGGACCCGCCAGCCGCCACCGTCGGGGATCTGGCCGGTCTTCTTCACGTCGAGGTGGACCATGTGCCCGGGCCAGCGCGCGATGATCCGGCGTGGCTGACGATTGCTGTCGCCGGTGGGGTCGAGGAATCGGCGCCGGTTCAGCCCGAGCTGCAGCAGATGCCGGCCGACGGTGCGGACGGAGATGGTGATGCCCTCGGCGACCAGTTCGGTGGCGATCCGGCGGGCGGAGTATTTCCGGGTCCGGCGTAGCTGCTCGATTCGGATCACCACGTCGGCTGGGGTGGCGGTGGGCTGGTGGTGCGGGACGCTCGGGTGGTCGAGCAGGCCGGCTTCGCCATAGCGGCGCCAGCGGTTGACCCACTTCGATGCGCATTGGCGGGAGATGCCCATCTCGGCGGCGACGTGGGCGATCGGGCGGGTCTGGCAACGCGCGACGAGCCGGCGGCGGCCCTCGACAGACAGCGGGGCATTACGGTGGTGCACGGACGGGTCTTTCTGCTCGGCGGACGAGTTGGTCGCACTTCTCATCCTGCCGCTGAAAGACCCGTCCCTCGTCTCAGGCTCCCGCCGACGTCACCAACGTCATGACCCGCAACAACTAGCTCAGCTGGCCGCCGTGCGGCGTGGTCGGCTGGCCTGCTGGCCCTTTCCTGCTGTCCGAACGTTCCCGAGCCTTTCATCCCGAATGATCCGAAAGCGGCACCTCGCTGCCGTACGAGGTAGCCGGTCCGTCCCAGCGGTCGCGGATGATGATGGCCAGCTCGTCGAGATGCGCCCTGGCATCTTCCGCGGCCTGAGGATCGGCGCTCTCGAAGAGTCGATCAAGCTGAAGGAGCGTGGCGTGCGCCTGGCTGGCGGCCTGATGAGGCGGCGCCGGCTCGGGCGATCTCATCCACGCCTCTCCCCACAGAGCGGACCCGGTCTGGCTGATGGCCGACCGGAAGATCAGCTCCTCCACCTTGTCCACGGTCAGGGCGAGTGATACCGCCCAAGACGTCAGCAGCGCGACGTACCGTTCATAGGCCGACGGCCGCCATTCATCGACGTTCAGGTACTCACGTGCGTGCGTGCCAAGCCATCGGCGGACGACGGCGTCGAGGATCAGAGTGGCGTGCTGGGAGAACGCGGCGGCGGTGACGAACCGCAGGTACTTGGTGCCGAAGGCCACCCCGAGGTAGCGCAGCCGATTCTTGGCGAGGTCGCGAAATGCCACAACTCCGCCGTGATCTTGGGCGATGCGGGCCACCTCGGCCAGTCGTTCGGCTGCGCGGGGGTTGTCGGTCAGTACGCGTGCGGTTCGCCAGGGGCCGTAGGCGACCGGGCCGTAGCCCCAGATCATGGCGGCCAGGAAGGCCTTTTCGGCACCCTCGGCGGTCCTGGCGTGTGTCGCGTGGCGGGTGGCTTCGGCCCGGTCGATCTGCTCGGGCAGGTCGCTGAGGAACGCGTGATGCTGTGGGAAGTACCCGAGCCACGATCGGCGAGACCAGCTCGAAGGTGGCTGCGGCGGCTCACCGCGGTCCCGCCATCGCTGGACGGCGGGCTGTCAACGCGTCTGGAACTGCCGCTTCGGATACGTCGTTCACGCGTCCCTCGTCGATCGCTGATAGCGGGTCGTGGTTGTGCGCTCGGGCCCCTGCGTCGGAGTGTAGGTCTCCGGGCGCTCGGCGTATCGGCCCCGGGCGCGGAAGCGCGAAGGCCGGGCGGTTTCCTGTGGCGACGTCCGAACACGACGGTCGGCAGGTAGCCGGCCAGCTGGATGTCGCGGTGGATTCCATCGATGAAACTCGCCGTGATCCGGCTATTAGCCGCCGTCGCTGCGGGTGACAGTACTATCTGGAGAGGACGGATGACGGCGGAGTGATGACGGGTGGTGCGGCGATGACGGTGTTGCCGGAATGGCTGCAGCTCTCACCCGAGGGCATCACGGTGGCGGACTACGAGGCGCTGCCGGAGGATGTGTGCCGGCGCGTCGAGATCGTCGACGGGGCAGTGGTCGTGCTTCCTGCGCCAACGCGGTCGCATCAGCGGCTGGTCCGGCGTCTCGCGGACGTGCTGGAGGCCGCCTGTGGGCCGGAGCTTGCGGTGGTGACGGGCGCGGATTTGCGGGTCCAGGAGGCGCCGCTGGTGAACCGGCGCCCGGACATCGTCGTCTATGACGCGCAGGTGCCGGATGAGCAGGTATTGCGGCCCGCGGACTGCCGGCTCGTCGTCGAGATCATGTCCGAGGGCTCGGTGACTGCCGATCGGCTGAGCAAACCGGCCGAGTACGCGGCAGCCGGAATCGGGCACTACTGGCGCGTCGAAGGCGGCGAGGGCTCCGCGCCTCGGCGTGTCATCCGACACGTGCTGGACCCGCGTACCCAGAGCTACATGGTTGACGGAGCCGACGAAGGGGCGCTGAGGGTGACCTCGCCGTTTGCCCTGACCGTTGACCTGCGCGCCCTGTTGGGCTGACCGGGCGGCGGGCAAGCCAGCGGCCACAGCGGCGCGCCCACGCCGGTCCACGTCGGCGAGTTCGGGGGTTCGGCCCCAGACGAGCGCCGAGCGGTGAGCGATCACTCTCACGGCGACCGACCGCCGCAGCGGGCAGGAAGCGGTGGTCGCCCTGACTGCCTCGGTCGGCGCCGGGATGTTCCCCGACCAGGGCGATGATCTGACCACGGTGTTGCTGGCCGTCGACGACGCGGTGTACCGCGCGAAGGATCGCGGTCGCGACCAGACCGTCACGGCTTCGACTCACTAGAGCTCTGCTTTCGGTGCGCTGGTCTGGTTGGCGATTTCGGCGCCGCGGAGGTTCGCTGTGGCGAGACAGGTGCTGACGTGGTTGGGCCAGGCCGTCCGATGCGAGGCCAGGTGCGGTCGCGAAGACGGCAGTGCCTCGGCGGTACCGAGCTGCGCCGGCACCTCGGCTTCGACTGGAAACCGTCAGGTGTCCGGATTTACGGTTCCGGTGTCAGCGAGGTGCGGGCCGGAGGTGGACGGGTAGGCTGGTGTGCCCGTTGGACAGGAACGTGGGCAGGGTGGTTAGTTCCTCCGGCGGCACGGCGAGGGTCAGGTCCGGGAAGCGGTCGAACAGCGCCGGGAGCGCTACTTCGGCTTCGAGTCGGGCCAGTGGCGCGCCCGGGCAGTGGTGCACGCCGTGGCCGAAGGTGAGGTGCGGTGCGGCCGGACGGGTGATGTCGAACTCGTCGGCGGTGTCGCCGTGCTGGGCGGGGTCGCGCCCGGCGGCGCCGAAGCTGACCAGGATGGCGTCGCCGCGGCGGATTACCGTGCCGGCCACGTCGATGTCCTCGACCGCGTAACGCAGCGGCGTGTACGGGATCGGTGCCTGCCAGCGCAGCGTTTCCTCCACTACGGCGGTCCAGGACTGTCGCCCGGACCGGACCAGGGCGAGCTGGTCGGGGTGGGTCAGCAGCGCGGTGACGGCGTGGTCGAGCAGGTTGACCGTGGTCTCGTGGCCGGCGGTCATCATTAGCATCAGGGTGTCGACGAGTTCGGTTTCGGTCAGCGCGCCGTCCTGGTCGTCGCGCGCGTCGATCAGGGCGCTGGTGAGGTCGTCGGCGGGCGTCGCGCGCTTCTGCGCGATCAGTTCGGTGAACAGGGCGTACGCCGCCGCCACGTTCGCCTGGGCCTGTTCGGCGGTGATCGCGCTGTCGAAGAAGCCGTCCACGACGTCGCGGATCCCGGCCTGTTTGTCTGCCGGGACGCCGAACAGCCGGCAGATGACCTCGATCGGCAGTGGGTAGGCGTACCGCGCCCGCAGGTCGACGGGTCCGTCGCCGGAATCCGTAACGAGGGCGTCGAGCAGGTCTCGGGTGATTTGTTCGACTTCCGGGCGGAGCGCCTCGGTGCGGCGGGCCGTGAAGGCGGCCGCGGTCAGGGAACGCAGCCGCCGGTGGTCGGCACCGTAAGCGGTGAACATATTCCGGATCGACACCCAGATCCGCAGCGGCCAGTCTTCGGCGATGTCCCCATTGGTGAATGCGGGCCAGTGCTGCACCGCGTCCTTGGACACCCGAGGGTCGGCCAGCAGCCGACGCAGGACGTCGTTTCCGGTGGCGGCCCAGGCCGGAACGCCGCCGGGCAGTACGATCCGGGTGACCGGCCCCCGTTCTCGCAGACGGGCGCCTTCGGCGTGCACGTCGGAGGCGTTGACGTCGAGCGTGATCGGCTGGTCCATTCCCATTCCTCTTACCAGTTCTTGCACGGGCATCGGCCGAATCCGGATACGGGATGCCGACTGCGGGTCAAAGTGCGTCCAGGGTGCAGATCACGGACGCGCCCGTGCCGCGAACGAGTGGCCGTTGTTCCAGGATTCAACTCAAGGCGCGACCCCGCTGGTGGGATTCACCGAATAGAAGAGCGTTTTGAATGTCGCACTGCAGGAAAGTGTGCCACGGCGGCAGTCGTAGCCGAGTGATCGCTGTCTGAGCCGGCCCGGTGACTACGTTTAACCTGGTGAACACGTCTGCGGCGGTGATCCAGCACCTGGCTCCCCGGATCGCCGTTGTGTGTCACCCCCAGGATCGCTCGATCGACTGCATCAATAATTGTGCCATCGCGAGGACGTGGCTCGCGTGCCCTCAACGAGTGAAATGACGCCCGGCCAGCGCTAATCCGCCATCCCGGTGAAGTCACCCGCATGGGGGATATTGGAGACTGGATCAGGTGGACAATCGGTGACCAATGCGGTTTCTTGACAGGGCAATGCGAGTTCCCGTCCGCCCCAGCTACCGGCACGGAGCAAGCTGCAGAAAATTCGTTAGTGTGGGGCGTTCACATCGTCGGACCCGTCGCTCAAGCGCGGTGCGGACGTCAGGTCCGCGCTCTTCCCGATCGGTGCGAGCGAGTCCGCGGGCACGCCGTGCGTGAGCAGATCCCAGCCGGTGCGGTGTTGGTCGAACAGGACGGTGTGCGTACCGAAACGGCTCTCGTGATCGCGCAGGTAGTCGGAGGTGAAGGGCAGCCCGAGGTAGGCATGTCCCTCGGTGCCCCAGGTCGGGTCCTCCACCGTGTCGTCGGGCCGGGCGCACCAGGCGTGCGCGGCCGGGAATCCGCTCGTGTGGATGGCAAATCCTTCGACGTACACCAGGCCGTAGGTCTCGCTGTGCAGGGTCGCGTTGCTGTAGCAGCGCTGTGGACGACCGAGCGGCCGGCCGGGCGGAAGGGGGGCGGGGGTGAACCAGCGGCCGTGTTCGAGCACGAGCGCTTCGATGCTGGCGTGCCGGCGGCCCGGCTGCGACGGGTAGGCGCCGGCCATGGCCCGTAGTAGCCGGGTCAGGTTGGCCTGGGGTAGCCCGAGCGGACTGGCATCGATGTCCGTCATGCCGGAACGCCCGAGGTAACTGCGCCGAGCTCACGCTCGCCGAGGCACGCGAAGTCAGCGGCGGACCTGAAGGATGCTGCAACGACCACGGCGTAGTCCTACGCCTGCTCGCCGACGTACGGGATGGGTTCGAACACTCCGTCGTCCAGCACGCCGCCGGCCGCGAGTGCGCGGTGCAGGTCCTCGGCGAGGTCGGTGGCGTCGGTGCCGGTGTCCTCGCTGTGGCATTCGACGACGAACGCACGGATCACCTCGAGCGCGGACTGGTCACCGGGGTGGTGGTCGTGGCCGCGGACATGCAGGTGCCCGGCCGCGGCGAGCCGTCCGGCCAACAGCGCCGCATCGTCGAGCATGGCGGCGCCGAGGTCCATGCCGACGCTGGCGACCATGAAGTCGCGGATGATCCCGGCTGCACGCGACACGGCCGTCGCTGATTGATCGGCGGCAATCGCCTCGGAGCCGGAGCTCGAGGTCATGACGTCGGCGTGGAGGTAGGGGCGGCTGTCGCGGCACGGCGCGAGCACAGGGTCGTCGGGATCGACGCCGTTGGCGATGGCCATTGCCCGGTAGTTGTCATACAGGGGGCGGTCGCTGGAGACCGCGGTGGCGATGTCGGGGCCGTGCATGCGGACGGCGAGATTGTGGGCAGCGCCGCGGAGGAGGAAGCCGGCGCAGGTCAGCGGCTCGTCGGGTCTGCTGGCGTGACAGCCGAACCTGCGGGTGCCCTGGTCGTAGGTGGTGTGCGCCGAGAGCCGGAAAACTTCCGGCGGGAACGCCCCGACCCGGGATTCGAGCAGCCACGGGCAGGTGGGGCAAGGTTTCTCTTGATAGGCGTTGCCGGCGGGAGCCTCGAGGGTGACCACGCCCCACCCGTCGGCGCCGGGACGTACGAGCACCACGTGGACGTCCGTCGGTGTCGGTTCCATGGTGTCGTCGGGTGTGTTGGACACGTCGGCTTCTCCCTCGGTGGCGTGCGGGCAGTGTAGTGCGTCGCGTCGACGATCTTTCGCCGTTCCGGCGGCGTTGAGAAGCACGCGGAGGTTGAGTCGGAGGGGGGACCGAGTGGAAGAGATCGCGTACGCGCCGAGACGTCTGAGCTCGTCCGCAGAGGAATTGGTGTCGAGGCGAGTCGGGCCGACGGTGGCCTCACGATCTGTGGTGGCGTATTTGCGTGTCGAGATATTTGCGCACCACGTATGACCGTAAGCTCGCGGAGCCACGGCTGGCTCCGTGGTCGAGCCGGCAACGTCTCCGGTGTCCCATCGCGTAGCCGACGGGCGTGACAGGAAGGACGGTGGTCAAGTGCCGCGCGAACCGCGGTATAGCAAGAAAAGTAGCCAACTGGATCGACGCGAGCTCGTGGTCAGCATCAGAGTGAATCTCACGCTGACCACGAGCCATCTCGCGATCGGCCTGCTCCTGGTGCTCGGGGTCTCCCAAACGGGCAAGTACCTGTAGCAGTTGAGTGATGGCGCTCGGGGCGTGATTTGCAGATCGCGTCCCGAGCGTCCTTCGCTCTCTCGAAATTGACGAGATTCACCAAATCTACCATCCACCGTTGCTGATAGGGAGGACGTTAGTAGCTGCGTCCTAGATGGCCTGAACAGGCAATGGGGGAACGGCTGCGGTCGTGCTCTGGGCGAACATGCTGGTCAGGCCATGTCAGGATCGCTCCTGCTGGAGCCGGGCGAGGCCTGCGATAACGAGGTCGTGGTCGGGGCCAGAGCGCGGGGTGCTGTCGGGCTTCCACTGGTTGGCGACGGTGACGCCGGGAGGAACGAGGTCGAGTCCGTCGAGCCACTGTGCCAGGGTGGCGCGGGTGCGGGCGACCAGCGGGCTGGCGCTGTTCTGGTAGAGGTTGATGCAGGTCCGGACCTGCTGGCGTAGCTCGGGCGGGGCGGTTTCGTCGGTGAGGTGCGACAGCGCGAGGTAGCTGCCGCGGGGCAAGGCGTCGCGGTAGGCGGCGACGATGCCGGCGGGGTCATCGCGGTCGGGGATGAAATGCAGGACCGCGATCATCAGCAGCGCGATCGGCTGCTCGAAGTCGAGCAACGCGCGGGTGTCCTGATGGTCCAGGATGGCGCCGGGGTGGCGCAGGTCGGCGTCGATGACCGTGGTGGCGGGATCGTCGCGCAGCAGAAGCCGGCTCTGGGTGACCGCGACGGGGTCGTTGTCGACGTAGGCGACCTTGACGTCGGGAGCGAGGTCGCGGGCTACTTGGTGGACGTTGCCGACGGTGGGGATACCGGAGCCGATGTCGATGAACTGCCGCACGCCGGCATCGACGAGGTAGGTCACGGCGCGGCGGAGAAAGTTGCGGTTGTCCACCGCCATGGTTTTTGCGGGCGGCAGGACCGTCAGAATGCGTTCGGCGAAGGCCCGGTCGATGGGGGTGTTGGTCGAGCCGCCCAAGTACCAATCGTAGGCACGGGCAACGCTGGGCTTCTCGGGATCGACGGGGGAGATATCGGACGGGGTTTCGTCGTTCGACACATACTCTCCCCTCGTCGAGAAATTAGGCTAGCAACCGCAAGATGCAAAAGGCATCCACCACATGGGCGCGGTAGGGGTTCACTACAGCACAGTCACTGCGATGGCCGCACCCGAAACTAATCCGGGTGACAGCGGCACCCTCGACCGTTAACCGTATGCAACGAGCGTCACGCATATGGATGAGGTCGTGTTTTTTCGGGGGACATCGCGTCAAAAACTGACTCTGTGGCCGAGTAACTGGTGTGAGCGTTGCTTTCCCCCGGGTGCGCTACTCCCGTCCCCACAGAATCTGGAAAGGACTACCCCGAGATGTCCTCGAACTGGCCGCCCGTCTTGCTGGTGGCGATGACCGCCGCGCTGACGTGGCGACGTACACGCCTCGCCGCGGCGCGTGTTCTGCGGTGCACCGCGGCGACGTGCCTGGCGTGGTGGTCGCTGCGCGTACTCGCTGCCTCGGTTGTCCCGTCGACGCCGGCGATGGTGCTGCGCTGGCGGGTGTCCGGTCGGGCGCTGACGGTCGTGCTGGGGCCGCCGCTGGGCCAGGGCGCGGAGTGACCGATTCGGCTCAACCTCCGGCCCGCAGACCGTGGACGGAGCAGGACTACCTCGAGTGCTCGACGATCGTCACCGAGAGGCGGAAGGCCTTGACCTCCTACGTCCGCCGGCTGGTGCCGGGCGTGGATCACGACAACGTCGTCGGCGAGGCGCTGTTGGCGCTGTATCAGGGGTGGGACCGCATCGATGGCGACAAGCTGGCGTGGCTTTACCGGGTCGCCCGCAACAAAGCCATGGACGCGACCCGGCACAAGGAGGCCGGGCACGCCGAGATCGACGAATCGGCCGTGGCCGAGAGGGCCACTCCGATCGGGGTGTGGACCCCGCCGAACCCGGGGGAGCGGCTGCTGTTCGTCGAGGCGATCGGCGCGCTGCCTCGCCGCCTGGGCTTGCCGCTGACGCTGCTGGAGAAAGGCTGGCGGGTCGAGGAGATCGCCGAGTACATGGGCATGCCCGTCTCGACCGTCGGCATCTACCTGTCCCGGGCCAAGAGCTACCTCAACCGCCTGCTCACCGCCGCCGAGGACATCAGACCAGCTCACCGATCGGAAAGGAGGGACCGATGACTCCGTCGGCACCCATGCCCACCAGCCCCCCACCCGGCCGCCGCGACGCGGAAGTTCCGGTCCCGGCCACCGTCCACGACCGCGCGACCGCGCTGCTGGCCCGCATCAGCGCCTTCATGATCGCCGCCGACGACCGGATCAGCGACCCGGCGGCCGCCGCCGACGTCGAGGCGGCGGTGCGGGACGCGCGGAACCCGGTACTGCCGGGACTGGTGCTCACCGTCGACGACGCCATCGATTTCGGGCACCGCTGGTACGCGGCGCTGACCAGCGACGCCTACCTGCAGATCCACCGCAGGTTCGCCGAGCAGCAGTTCGGGCGATGGACCGCGGCGATGCTCGCCGCCTTCGGCGCCCCCATCCTCGATCCGCGACGCCGGCTGGGCCCTCCGGGCGAGCTCCCCGCGCCGCCGCGGATCGGCTACGAACTGGCCTACGTGCACAAGCTGCCCGCCGCCGCGCTCGGCACCTGCGTGGCGCTGCTGTCGGACCTGGCCGCCGAATACACCCCCGGCGCGACCCGCGCGGTCCGCACAGCGGTCGTCGGCGCCTTCGCCAGCGGCTTCGGCGAAGGACTGCAGGAACGCGTCCGGGACGAGCAGACCGCGCTCACCTCCGCGTTCCTGCACCTCAACCCGGCCACCGGCCGCGGTGACAAGCCGGCGGCGCGGCGGTTCCGGGCCGCGGTCGCCGACACCGTCACCGCAGTGCTGGCCCTCGACGAGCACGGCGGCATCCTGGAGGCCAACACCACCGCGCAGAACCTGCTGGGCCGCACACTGGCCGAGCTGCGCGGGCTGACCTTGGCGGAACTGGCCGTGTGCGCCGACGACGCCCAGGAGATCACCCGCGCCGCCGAGGCTCTGCGCGGCGCCGGGCCGCACCTGCCTGCTGCGCAGGTGCACGTGGAGTTCCGCATCACCAGCGACACCCACCCCGGCACCCGCTGGCTCACCGCGACCCTCGGCCGCGCCGGCGGCACCCAGCGCGGCTACTCCGTCGTGCTGGAAGACGTCACTTTCGTCCGCGGTCTCGAGCACGGGATCGACATCGAAGCCGCCACCGGCCTTTTGACCGAACAGGCTTTCCGTGCCCAGACTGCCCGGATTCTCGCCGAGACGCCCGAGCGGGCCGCGCTGCTGACGATCCGGCTGTCCGGCTGGGCCCACCTCGACCACGTCCTTCCCCAGGATCTGCGCGCTGGGCTGCTCGGCCAGCTGCACACCCGCATCCGCGCCGCCCACGATCCCGCCCGCCACCGCCAGCTCGTCGGCCGCAGCGGCGACGAGGTCTTGGTCCTGCTCTACGACTTCACCGATTGGTCCACCGTGATCCGCCTGGTAACGCAACTATCGGACTGGCTGCGCGATCCCGTGCACCTCGACGCCCACCAGATCCGGCTCCGCCCGCGCACCGGCATCGCCCAAGCCCGCCCCGCCGACACCCTCGACGATCTGCTGCGCCGCACCCGCCGCGCGCTGCACGACCCCGCCCACGCCCGCGCCCCCTGGATCCACGCCGACCCCATCACCCAGCCCGCCGCCGGAGATGATCAGCGTCAGGTGGAACTGCTGGCCGAGCTCACCAGCGTCTTGGAGGCCGGCACCCTCGGAGTCGACTACCAGCCCGTTCGCACTCCGGTCGGCTGGCTGGCCGCGGTCTGCCCCCGCCCGTACTGGCTCAGTCCCACCAGCGCGCGCCGGGAACTGACCGACATTGCCGAGCTGGCCGAGCACACCGGCCTGCTCGCCGCCGCCCTGCCCCACGTGCTCACCATCGCTGCCCGCGACACCACCACCTGGGCTGCCGGGGGGCGCCCGACGCCGGCAGTTCTGCTCGGGCTTCCCGGCGCCACCGTCCACGACGACCTCCTGCTCGACACCTTGGTCACCCACGCCGCCGAGACCGGCCTGCCGGCCGGGCGGCTGCAGCTGGCCATCCCCGCCCGCGCCCTCACCGGAGCCCCCGCAGTCCTGCGCCGGCTGCGCGAACTACCCACCGGGCCCGCCGGGATCCGTCTGGCGCTGACCGACGTTCTGGACGATCACGTCCCGATCCAGGCGTTCACCACCGTCCCGTGGGCCTCGATCGGCCTGACCGCCGCCACCGTCACCGCACTGACCACCACCCCGGCCGGCACCACACCCCTGGTCGCCGCGCTCACTACGATCCGCGCGTTCGGTGCGCAAGCACTCACCGACATCCCGGCTGAGCACCCGCCGCACCGCGGCTTCGACCTCTACCAGGACCCCGAGATCCTGACCGCCGATGCGGTGCTCCGCCTGTTCGCCAAACCGGGGATACGTGCGTGAGCGGACACGGAAGTGAGCGGCCGTATCCCCCGCGCAAGCGACCCCCGCTCGGGCTCAGCACGTTGCGGAGCCAGGGCAAACGCTTGAGAGTGATCATGGTGGGAGGGACGCATCATGACGAGCCAGAACGCAGATACCGCCCGCCCGGCAATTCGGCAGGCGATGGTGACCGCGCTGCGGGTGATCGCGGTTGTCGCCGGAATTGGAGTGTGCGGGTGGGTCGCGCTCTGGCTCGCCTTCGCCCTCTGACCTTCGCGTGTCTGGCTCAGTGGCGGTGACGGACGTGCGCGTCCAGCTCAAGACGGTCCTGCGCGTGCCCACCGACGTCGGCGACCGTACCGACGTGGAATTGGAACGGCGGGCCCGGGCCAGCGATGTCGACGCGTTCGGGGAGCTGGTGCAGCGGTATTGCGCTGCGGTGGCCTACGTGATCGGTTCTCGGGTCGGTGACCCGGTCGAGGCGGAGCGTCGAGTGATCGAGGTGTTCTGCGCGACGTGGCGCGACTTGCAACGCCCGCTGTGTTCCCGGCGTGGATTCGTCGGCGTGCTCGGCCACGCGCTCGCACAGAGCGTCGCCGACCTCGACCCGCCTGCTGTCCCGTGACTCGGGCTCGGCGGCCACTAGGGGGAAAGTTGGGAAACGAGGCGTTTCCGGCCGCCGAGCTGGGTACGTTGTGGGCGCGGGCCCGGTTGTTACCTCCCCCCTCGATGACCGGGCCCGCCTCCTGAAGGTGCTTGCCGTTCACCGGCTGGGCTGCTGAGCCGATCACCACCAGAAGCCGTTGGCGGCTGTCCGTGCGGTGACCGACGCCGACGTCGACTTCACGGCGGGCTTGATAGAGCCTCGGGAAGCTGGATGCTGATGCTCACAAGCATTTCCCGGACTCGGGCCGCTGACCTGAGCTGCCAGAACGATCAAGCCGGTTGCGGCGGCGGCCACGGCCAGGGTGATGAACGCTCGGCGCGAAGTCGAGGGCAGCCGCGACCAGGTGCGCGTCGAGTCCGCACTCATCGCTTCACCTCGCTCCGCCGGCGCACGAGCGCAGTGATCGTCGCGCGGTCAAGCAGAGGAGGCAAGATCGCCGGCCCAGTAGGGCTAGCGTCCTCGGCGACTGGGGCTGGCGGGCGGGGTGAACACGGCCCGGTCGTGCCGGCGGCACAGCAGGCGTACCCGGTGCTTTCGGCCGGGTAGGCGCTCGCCGGACACCGCAGGCTGCTGGCAGATCCAGCAAAAGCCGCCGGCGGCGGGAACTCGCTGAACTCCCACCTCGCGCGGCGCGGTCTCGCTCATGGCGATCATCCTCGCGTTGGCCGGCATGATCGCGCGCGGGCAGCCATCCGATCGAGCGACCGGCTGCAGTGCAGGCCTCTGGAACGCCGCCCGGTGTCGGCTTGATTTCCGCGCGGGCCGCTGGTCCGGTACAGGCGGCCGGGGATACCAGTCAGGTGCCCGACGCGTCCTGCTCGCCGTCGGCCATGTACGCCACGATCCGGTCCACCGAGGCTTCGGCTGACGACGTGGCGGCGAGGACTTGCTCGCCGGGTATGTCGAGGCGTCCGCTCGCTGCGTACCAGCCGCGCATGTCCGCAGGAGTGAATTCGCCGGCTTGGGGGCGGGTGGCGTGGCGGCGCACGGTCTCGTCGAAGGGCACGTCGAGGTAGAAGAAGCTGGTGCGGCCGCGGTGGTCGGCGGCGAGCTGGCGCAGCATCGGCCCGTATCGGGCTGCGGTGAGGATGCCTTCGAGGATGACGTGGTAGCCGGCGTCGAGGCTGAATCGGCAGACCGTCGCGATAAGCGCGATGTTCAGCCCGCCAGCGACGTCGTGCTCGCGCAGGATGACCCGGCGCAGGACGTCCTGCTGGACAAGTGCGACGCCGCGGCCGAGGCGGGCGCGGACAGTCGTGGCGACCGTGGTCTTGCCGGCGCCGGACGGGCCCCGGAGCACGACCAGCTGGGTGCGCGGTGAGCCCGTCGGCCCGTTCGGCGGCTCATGTGGCGTGGCAGCGGCAGGCGCGGCTGCGCGAGCCCCGATTGATTCAGCATCAACGGGCTTGGGGTGCGGTTCGTCGCTTCGCGCGGTCACGATGCCACTAGTACCGGATGAGTCGGACGGCGGTGGACAGGACCGCTTCATCCGCGTGTGTCCACGCGATGCCCGGGTCTCGCGGGTGGTGCCGAGCGGTGCAGGAATTCGCGTCGGCGGTTTACGCGCAGGCTTGGCGCCACTGCAGGGCGGCGCGCCAGGTCGCGATCAAGGCTTCGTCGTCGGCGAAGGTGGGTGAGGCGCCGAGCGGTACCCACGTCCGCTCTACCGGCCGCCCATCCTCGACGTGCACCACGCAGATCCCGGGGTAGCGCAGCACCTCACTGTCGGGCTCGGCGGAGATGCTGACGTCGCGGCTGGTCACCACCAGCTGCACTTGCCGTTCACTCATCACGTACCCGCCCGCTTTGTACTCGACAACATCGACGCGCACAGATCACCATCTGTGGCACGTTCTCCTCTTGTCCGGCTCGAATCGCCTGCAGAATGCGGTGGCGGGCCTGTTGGCGGGACGTCGATGACTTTCCGTCCCGAGAAGACCGAGAGCGCGTCGTTCGGCCGCGCGGGTTCTGTGGAGTTGTTGCGGACTGGGCGGGACAGGGCCTGAGGCGGCGGCAGTCTCGGGGGAGGAAAGCTGCCGCCAGCCTCAGGTCCGCGGCCGAAGCCGCAGTGCCGATGTCGACCAGCCGTTCTCGGTTGTTACTACGTCGACGCGTCGGCGAGGTGTCCCTGAATCTGTGCCGCAACGAAGGTTTCGCCGGCGAACGCGCCGTCGGCGGGAGGCCGGGCAGGGTGCCGGACTCGCCCTCCACGCCAGCCCGGCACGTCGTATCTCCTGGTGGCGGACGCGGGCCTCCCAACCGTCGAGGAGAGGGTCCCCGTGCGCGGCTCCCGACAATCGCTCACGCCGGTGAAGGCCGCATGTGAGCGTTGCGTCGACGAGAGTGCAGATCATGAACACCCGGCCGGGGGATGTTGGACAGCTACGCGAAGCGATGGTGCGAACCGTCATGCAGGCGGGACCTTCAGCGGTGTCCGCCGCCGAGGGCATGTGGTGATTAGCGATCGCGGCCGTTCGTCAGGTGGCGCCGTGCGGGATGAGAGTTAAGGCGCAGTGCAGGTGGGCACGGAGCTGGGCTTGGGGTCGCAGGCGAGGGCGATCGTGGAGGACATCGACCGGCAGATGGCCGCGCAGGAACAGTTCATCCGCCGGAACGAGTGTTGGGACCAGGTGCGCGCAGCGGCCGACGGCGCGTCCACCACCATCGTCGTTCCCGACCACGTGCCGGCCGACCTGCATCACGACACGCGTAGCAGTATCACCGCGTTGGCCATCCGCCGGATCTGGGCGTCCAGCCGGGTCGTCTACGCTCTGCATCCGCAGATGCTGGCGGAACTGGCCGACAGCAGTTCCGAGCAGCTGCCCGGCCCGATCTTCAGCTACCTCCCGCACACCAACCCACTGGTGATCTTCCCGGCGCCGATCCCGACCACCACCCCAGACGGCGCGCGTGCGCAGATTCTCGGCTTCTACGTCTTCGGCAGCGTCGGCCAGGCGCGGCGCCTGTGTTCCAGCCACGACGACCCGGTCAACGTGCTGCTCTACCTCTGCAGCGAAGAACCCGACACAATCGTCGTGCGGCCCGCCACTCAGCGCCGTTCCAAGGGCAAAGGCCTGAAACCCGCGAAACCGGCCCGCATGATCAAGGTTGGCTGGCGGTTAGGGCCGGCGTTTCACACCGCCCGCCGCGTCGCGACCGAGGCTCCCGCGGAAACCGGCGACGGCCGACGGCGGCCCACACCGCACCAGAGACGTGGACACTTCCGCACCTACTGGACCGGGCGCGGGCGCACCACCCCGATTCTCCGATTCATCAAACCCTTCTGGGTGAATCTTGACCTTGTCACCGACCCGGCGAACGGCGCCCCCGAACACAAGGTCATCGCCGTCGGACCGCGACTGGAACCGTAGAACCGGGCACGGTTCGCGCACCGTAACGGTCACCGCGCAGGCGGCCCGCGCGGTTCGGCCGCATCGAGGGCCGTTCAGGCGCACACCCAGCCCGGACCCACGACATGACATCGGCTGACTGAATATCGGTCGGCCCGACCTCAGCGATGGGGGCTCTGAGATGGGCTGGACCGCCGTCCGCGGCTGGCCCGGGAGATCGTCGAGCCGGAGCTCCCATAGGAGCCAGGTTTCAGTGAGACCAATCCACCGAGCCAGGTCTTACCAATCTGAGTCCGCGCTGGTCGAGAGAGGATGCATGCATCAGATGCATCGAGACAGGACATCCAGGCCGCGGCGAGTGGAGGCGTCACCGCGCTGACCCGGGATGCGTCACTTAGGCACTGCCGAGCACGGACGCGGCGGTCGTCCGGTCGGCATCATCCGTGGCGAGGCCTCCACTCCGGCGGCGGGCAGACGGAGACGGTGAGCGGACCGCCACGCCGGTAACAAGTCGGTTGCGGACGAAACCGCGAGTGTCACAGTTCGCCCAGCGGCGCCGACCGTTGTAGATGTGACCGAGGGATACGGGCCACCCGTCGATGCGGCTGCGCGGCCCGGTGGTGCCGAGCTTGCGTTGGCGGCGGACCGGCTGGCGGCTAAGATCATCGACGGCCTTGTGTCGGACACCATCGAGTTTACCCCGCCGTTGCATCAGTTCCTCGATCGCCGGGCCACCACCTTCGCCGTCGTCGCGCCCTGGGGCGCGGATGAGTCCGTCCTGGTCGAGCAGTTCCAGTTCATGTCGTTATGGACCCGTGAGCGCGGCGATCCTGTCGCGGTGCGCGTCCCCCTGGAGACGTGGCGGGCCGGCCGTTCCCTGGAGTCGTGGATCATCCGGTTCCTGGCCAACAAGTTTTCACTCGCGCACACGACGGCGTGGTCGCTGGTCAACGCCGCCCTGGTGTACCCGATCGTCGAGGATGTGGACGAGCTGGCCACCGGGTTGCGGGAGCAGTTCCTCGCGGCTGTGCGCGCCACCGCGTTCCCGATGCTGCTGACCAGCCGGTTCGCCGAGTTCGTCCGAGACTTCCCGAGCGTGCACCTGAGCCCCTTGACAGCGGCGGACCGGCTCCGCCGCTGGCCGAAGGTCGCCGGCGCCGTGCGTGACGATCCGGCCGCTCCGCTGGCTGCGGTGCTCGACGACCCGGTGGGCCGCGAGCTGTTCTTCGCGGTGCACGAGGAGGACAAGCACGACCCGGCCCTGCTGCTGGACCGGAACTTTTTCCCCGACCAGCGGGCGATCGAGCGCCACCTGGCCGCCGAGCTCGGTTCTTCGCGGCTGCTGCTCCTGCGTGGTGTCGCGCAGTTCTCGGCGGCTGCGGAAGACGGGTGTGTCGCGTGGTGGCGTCTCGCGGACTCCGTGTCTCGCCAGACCTTCCTCGACTTCACGACTGTCGTGGCGGTCGCCACCGGCTGCGCTACCGCGCTGGCGGTGTGGGCGGCGGTGCCGAAACTGCCGCTGTCGGCCGCCGCCGTGGTCGCCGCCGTGGTCGCGATCGTCCTGGCGATGGCGCTGTCGTCGCTGGCGCGGCCCCGGTTCCCGCAAGCAGTTGAATGGTCCCGGTGGCGGCGCGCTTCGACGGCCTGGCTCGCCGGCGCCCCCGGTATGGGTCTGGCGGCCGGCGTCGTGTCGGTCGTGGCGGGTTTGCACTGGACGAGCCTGATCGGTGCAGTCCTCACCGGACTCTGCGTGGGTGTCATCGGAGTACAGCGCACGCTGCTCGTCGAACGCGGCGACGAAACCCTGCTTGACGCGCCCGCCCTGGTACTCGCGCAGGACCGCGCGCCGGCTTTCCTGCGCATCTTCCTGGCCATGGCGGCCGCCTTCTTCGCGACCGTGACGTGGACCGGCACATCCAAATTCGATGTCCTCGAGGGGATTCTGCTGCTTACTACACCGCTGGCCGCCGCGGTGCCGATGACGGCGGGCTCCACGTACTTCCGCTACAAGATCGCGGTCGGGATACTGAAGCCGGGCAGGCTCACCGGCCACGACGCCGTCGGGACGCTGTCCGCCGTACCGAGACTCGTGCGCCGCGACGGCGGTCTGTTCGTCTTCCATGATGCGGCTGTGCGGGAACACCTGGCGGAACTGCGGCTCGAACCGGCCTACCCCTCGGTTTGGGACCCGGCCGAGTTCGTCCTTGCCAAGCGCCACGGGATGGCCGAAACGGCGTGCCGCGACGCCGACGTGGCCGGCGCGATCAACCTCGAGGAGTACCGCGGCTTCGTCGACCGGATCGCCGAGGACATCAAGGGAAACCGGACGGCCCTCCTCGCATCGACCGCGGCCGCCCGGCAGAGCTACGCGACCGCGAAGCGCCGGTACGCCGAGTCGGTGCTCAAAATCCCGATCGACGCCGCCGTTGGCATCGAAGAAGTGAGCCGGCAGCTTCCGCTCGTCGGGGCCACCGCCGCGTCGATCGTGCCTGCCGCGTTCGTGCTCGACCGCGTCGGCCTGAGCTGGACGAGCACCGCTGGCGTGGTCCTCGCAGCGGCGGTGCTGACCGCGCTGGTGAGCTGGCCTCTGCGGCGATCGTCCGATCCGATGCTCCGCCTGGCGGCCGCTGGAGTCGTGCTCGGCAGTCTCATTGCACTCGCGTTCAAACTCTCCCTGCGCTTCCAGGCAATGCCACCGGTCATGGGGACCGTCCTGATCTGGCTGGCCGCCGCAGTCGGCGTGGGTTCGTGGCTGGCTTGGGGCCTGACCGGGTGGTTGCGGTCGCTCATCGCGAAGGTGCGCTCCGACAGCCCCGCCGACTGGCCGTCGAACGGCTTCACCACCTGGACCGAAACCGCCCGGGCCGACGCCGAAGCCGCGCTCGACGCCTGGCTTGCGGCGATGGTCGAACGCGGGGTGGCGCCGCTGGTGGCCGAGCGCCTCAACCGGATCCGGCAACGCTCCTACGACCGGGAACTGCCCGACGCCGACGTCCGGAAGCTCGGTGACGTCACCGATGTCGCCCAGTACGTCCCGACCGACACCAGCGGCCGGCTCGTCCGCACGCTGAAGTCCATGACCCGCGGCGCGATCGGGATCAGCGGACCGCGCGGAGTGGGTAAGAGCACCGTGCTCAAAATGTTCGGCGAACTGAACTTCGGCACCGACCGCGACGACCTGGCCCTCGTGGTACCGGCGCCGACGAACTACGGGTCACGCGACTTCCTCGTGCACCTCTACACGACGGTGTGCACCAGCGTGCTGGCCGCCGCGCCCGAACCACGGCGGCGTCGCCGGCGGTGGCCGTGGCTGCTGGCGTCCGCGATCGGGGCGATCGGCACGGCGGTGGCCTGGCAGTGGCCCGCGCTGGTCGGCGCTGTGCACTGGGTGCCGCCGAACTGGCGGACGGTGGTGATGGCCGCCGGGCCGGCGGGCACCGTCGTTGCGCTGGTCGGCTGGCACCGGGCGGGCACGGCACGCCGGGAGCCCAACGACGACCTCGTGGTCGAAGCCCGCCACCGCCTCTCCGGCCTGCGGTTCGTGGTCACCACGACGGTCACCCGCAGTGCCGCGCTCAAACCGCCGGCCATGGCCGAGTTCGGCGGCTCGCTCGCCATGGCCCAGGCCGCGCAGCTCAAGACGCTGCCCGAACTGGTCGGTGAGTTCAGGAACTTCCTTTCCCTCCTCGCCCGCGGGCATCGGGTGCTCATCTGTATCGACGAACTCGACAAGATCGCCTCCGCACCCGAGGCCGAACGGATCCTCAACGACCTCAAGGCCCTCTTCGGTATCGAGAACTGCTTCTTCCTGGTGGCGGTGTCCGACGACGCGCTCGCAGGCTTCTCCCGCCGGTCGCTGACGGTTCGCACCGCGTTCGACTCGGCGTTCGACACCGTGGTCACCGTCGGCCGGTTCGAGCTGGCCGAGACCCGGCGGCTGCTCGTCCAGCGGGTTTCGGCGCTGCCCGAGCCGTTCGTGTGGTTGTGCCACACGATGTCCGGCGGCCTGCCCCGCGACCTGAACCGCGCTGTCAGGGAGTTGTACGACCTCAGCGCCGCACACCGCGAGAAGGATCTCGCCACGCTGAGCCGCGAGATGATCCACGCCGACCTCGACGCGGTGGCCGACGCATTGTCGGTGCGGCTGGCCGATCGGTTCGACGGGCCGGCGATCCGGCTGCGCCAGCACATCCTCAACGCCCGCCGGCTCCCGGCGGAGAACGCGGCTCTCCTGGCCTACCGGCCCCTGCGCTGGACCGCCGACGCCCCCGACGACCTCACCGTCGTCTACGCCCAGTTCCGCTGCTACCTGGCCTACGCGGCAGCGATTCTACGGGCGTTCGGCGACAACGCGGACGCCGTGGTCGCGGCGCTGCGGGAAACCGATGCCGATGCCGTGCGTTATCTGGTCCAGGCCCGAGCGTGGCTGCCCCTGGACCCAGTCGCCGCCGCGGCTTACGTCGACGATTGGCAAACGTTCGAGAGAGCAGCGCTGAACCGCGCGCCGTGAAGCACCGCCAGATTCCTAACGCCGTCATCGCGACACCACGGGGAGGCTCACGGGTTTGGGAAGCTGGGCCGGCTGGTCACCGGTCTGGCCGCTGCCGACTGCTCAGCGGATGAGCGTGGCGAGCGTCTTGGTGGCGATTTGGGCGTCCGGTGCCTGGTGGTGGGCGAGTTCGAGGACCGTGAAGTCCCCCGCCGTCGCCGGGTTGGGGACTGCGAGGACGGTCATCCCGGCTGCGTGGGCGGAGCGGATGCCGGAAGCGGAGTCCTCGACGGCCAGGCAGTGCCCTGCCGTGTGTCCGACCTTCCGAGCTGCGAGCAGGTAGGGGTCCGGTGGGGGCTTGCCGTGCTCGACATCCTCCCCGGCCACCACCACTCGCAGGTGCGGGCGGACCCCGAACGCGGTCACCGCCGCCTCAACGTAGCGTCGCGGGGAATTGGACACTACCCCTTCCAGCCTCGCCGCCGCGGCGACCAAGTCCTGCGCGCCGGGTAAGGGGGCGAGTGCGCCGATCATGCCGTCCACACACTCGTCGACGACGGCCTCGGCGGTGAGTCCCGGACAGCGCCGTGCGAGGTATGCGCTCCAGTGCCGGGTGCTGGCGCCCTGAAACGCCGCCCAGTCCGCCGGAGTCCACCGGTGGCCGTAGCGGCCTGCGACGTCGGCGAGGACGCAGGTCCAGGCCCCGGCGCTGTCGGCCAGCGTCTCGTCGAGGTCGAACAGCGTCGCGGCAAGCAGCAGCCCGCCACGACCTTTTGGCGGACGTGCTGCGCGATCTGCTCGACGGACACGATCTTCAGCCAATGCCCCTCGGCCAGTCCGGTCGGCCCGTCCGCAGGTCTGCGATGGCGGCGACGGTGTCCTGGCCGGACTGGTGGGCACGTCGGGCCGCGGCAACCGCCGACTGCCTCATCCAAGCCAGCGGAAGACCGTCCCTCTTGATCAACTCGCCAAACCTTCCGAGCCTCACCCGATCTTGTGAATGCGGCCCGTCCGCACCAGCAGTTTTGGTCGACCGCGTGGTCGATGAGTGCCGAAGGATCGCTCGCGCCGCGCTGCTTGTCGTCAGGGATGTTAATGTTACCCTGAATCTTTGTCCCCATTCGTCCGTGGAGGAATTGTGGTGTTGCGTCGATTGGCCCCGCATGTCGTCCAGGTGGCTCTGCCGGCCGTGGCAGCATTGTTTACGTTCGTGCTCAGTCCGGCATCGGTTGCGCAGGCATCGACGACGACCAGCTGTGCCACCGGGTGGGTGATCAGTACGGCCAACTTGCCGTTTCCTCACGATCCCACGCTGCACCTGGGCACTTCGTGTTCCGGGTTCTCCGATGCGGGGGCGCCCTACGTTTTCAACGTCGCCTGGTTGAATGTCATTTTCAATGGACCTCCCTATAACTCTCCGTTTTACAACGTACCCGCGACCTGCACTTCGTACTCATACAGTGGAACGTCTTTGACGGCGACGGGGTGCACCTATCCCTTACCTCCCTACGGACGGTGACGCAGATAGAATCGGTCATCGAACGCGGGCCGTTGCTTCCGGGCTGGAGTGGCTGGGTGGTGGGAAACAGAACGGGGTCGAGCAGGTAGGGCGGCGCGCGCCCTTGCGCCTACGCGGCAGGATCGTGCCCGCCACGCAGGTGAGCATTCCGTTCAGGCGGTGTCCGCACGCAGGGCGGCGGCCAGCCATTCCTGGACCGCCGCCGTCCGGTCCTGATCCGGCGTGGGCGGTCTGTCGGGCGTTGATACGCGCCCGGCGGTGTTGCGCAAGGCAGGGGATGGCGAGCGTCGTAGGCCGGCCATGCCGCCTGACCACCAACGTCCGTAACCCTGAGTCGCCCCTAATGCCGTAGTGACTTTGCGTCAACTAGCTCTTACCGTAGCTGTCCCAACGAGCTGCAGAGGGAGCTGTACTCGTGGACGACGGTTCTGCATCGCGCACCCCGGACTCGCCTGCCAGGTTCTGCTCGGACTTCGCGGCCGAACTCCGTCGTCGCCGAGTGTCGGTTCGCCGGGCAGCGGAGCTGACGCACTGGGGGAAATCGACGATCTCCTCCGCCTGCAACGGACACACACTGCCCAAGCGTGACCTGGTCGAAGACGTACTGCGCGGCGTCGGCGTCGGCGACGAGCTCGAGGGTTGGCTCACGCGCTACGACCAGATAGCCAACCCTGGAGACGTAGGCAGCCAAAGGTCACCCGATGGGCCGGCTGCCGAGACCGCACCGCACCGTCGGCTGTCCCGCAGGGTACTCGGCGCCGCTGTCGGTGTCGTTGTCCTGCTCGCCGGCGGCATCTGGCTGTGGCTCGCACTCCACTCCGCGCCGAATGGCACAGATGGGGACCATAGCCTGGCGGAATCGGTGGCAGCCCTGCGAGGGCAGCCGCACAGCACGGTCATCGTGCAGAACATGTACGCCAGCGGCCCATCCGGGTTGCATGAAGACCGGTCCCTGTCCTACTTGTCCTCGCGTCCCGTCGCCCGCTGCGCCAACAACGGCTGCAAACTCCCCGGCACCGAGATGAGCACCGGTGCGGCGATCACCGCCATCTGCCACATCCAAGGTGAGCTGCTGACGAATGCCGACATCTCCTCGCCCGGTATCAAGACAAACCCCAACGCGTCGGCCTCCGCGCTCTGGTACGAGATCATCTGGCCGGACGGCCGACGGGGCTACATCTCCGAGGTTTACCTGGCGCCTGCCTACCGAGGCGGCCTATCGCTACCACCGTGTTGACACCATGAACATGCAGGTCAGCGTTGTCCAGCGGTGTCCGGGACACACTCCGGACGCCGAACCTATCGACCTTCGCCGCGGCCGCTGATGACGTTGAAGCTGTCGCTCAACCAGCGGCAGTCATCAACACTCAGCGAAAGGTCACCCATGGAAATCCTGCAGAAGGTCATCGCCGCGCTCCGCAGCAAGGCGGCGGTGCTCATGATCGCCGCGGCCGCCGTCGGGTTGCTGTTCACTGCCGGCACCGCGTCGGCGGCGACCACCGACCCCAACCCGCAGACGAGCGGTTGCGCAGCGAGCATGTCGCGCGAGGTCGTCGCCGACATCTACGACGGCGGTACCCGCGCTGCCACAGCGCACCTGCGCTACAGCCGCAGCTGCGGCACGCAGTGGGTCACCGTCTACTACCTCCCCGGTTACTCGGCGGCGCCGTCGGTCTGGCTCCAGAACCAGTCCGGCACCAACCTCTACACCGCCTACTCCGACAGCACCTCGGCCTACACCTACCAGCTGTTCAACATGGCCAACCGCGTCGGCTGCGGCGGCACCCACCTCTACCACAACGGTGCCTACCTGAATTGGACGTACCTGGGCTGCTTCTAACAGCCAACGTCAACGGCCGTGGTGAGCAGGTGCTCACCACGGCCGTTACCAGTGTCCTGAGTCGTTCATTCGATGCTCGACTTCGCCGTCGAGGGAGGAGTCGCTGCGACCTCTTCCCGGTGACCGGCTGTCATGGGCGTTACTGCTTCGCGGCGGCGCGTGGTACCCGCTTGCGAGCCGGCGCCAAGGCCGGTCAGGCGACCTTGCCGCTGTGCTTCGTCGTAGGCGGTGTCGACCTCGGAGGAGAGACGGCCCCTTGGGAGACTTCGTAGACGTTCTCGCCGGCCCAGGCGCAGATCGCGCGAGCGTTTGCGGTCCGTCGTGGCGGCTGTCGGCTGGCTGCCACCATGACCCGGTGACACCGCCCCGGAGCATGGGTTCGGCTGGGGGTGCTAACGGGCTAGGCACCTCCGCAGGTACTGGGCCGGGGTGCTGGTGGCGAGCCAAAGTAAAGAGGCCGCATCCACTGCCGAAGCGGGGAACGCTGGTGGCAGCGTGCGGTGCCGCCACTTTGCCGTGGTCATCGTCTTCGCTGCCGCCATCACCTCAGCTCTCACCTGGATCCTGCCGTGAGCTCTTGGATAGCTGATGGTGCGCTGGGTTCTTCGATGGCGGACGTGACGCGGATTCCAAGACTGGCACCGTCGGGTTCGCAACAAGAAATTCGTCCGGTCTGACCGAATATACCTCGGACGGCAATACTATTCTCACCCGGATGCGTGCCCAAACCGCGTCACATCGATCGGCCAAGAGGCGACTCAAGAGGCGACCAACCCCGCGAAAGGTGCCGAAATGAAACGAAGGCTCATAACACTCCTGGCGGCCGTTCCGTTCGCCCTGTTCATGACCCTCATTGCGACGGGTGAGGCTTCGGCTTCGACGAACTGTTCCTCAACGACCGGATCGAGTGTCTGCTACACGACCGGCGCGCACCACCTCCAGGTGTGCGACACAAATGCCGACGGCTGGTCGCCCTACGCCTGGTGGAATCCGAACACAAGTCACTCCCAGCCCACCAATCGGGCCGAGTTCACCGGCGGGGCCCCGAACTGCGGGAGCTTCCCGGTCACCAGCTCCGGCGGCAAACTCTCGTTCCAAGCGTGCCGCGACGTCCGCAACGACCCGGACAACTGCGGTTCCTGGGTGACGGTCACTTACTGACGGGGTTCAGGACTGCCGCCAGGATGATCGATGAGGCGACGAACCCGTCAAGGATCTGCTGGTCGAGGACCTTACCCGGTCCTGCGGGCGGTGCCGCCCGCAGGACCGGAGATCATTCATCGCGGCCGCACAGCGGTAGCCGGGCTTCCGTTCGTCGCGCCCGACCACGCTGAGAATAAGGTTCGGCGGCTTTTGCGAATCCCCTTCAGGAAATTTCGTTCGCGGGCGACGCTGCGGACATGGGGTCTGACTCAAGCAGGCCGCGTCGGAGGACGCCGTCGCCTTGATCCCGCGCATGAGCAAGGGCCGGTCCGCTCCATGGACACGTCCGGGGCTATGAACGGGGAGCCGCCTTTCGACAACCGATCCGACGTCACCGAATCAGGTTGGGTCGCCTTCGGGGCCGTCCAGTGGACCGCTTGCCCGCGGTGAGGCGCAGAAGCATCTGCAACTCCAGCGCCCGCTGCGGGGAACGCCAACCCTCGCCGAGCAGGCTGTCGACTGCGGTGAGTCGCTGGTAAAGCGTGTTGACGTGGATCGCCAGCGCGCTGGCTGCCGGGCGCGCGCGACGGCCATGATCCAGGAACACGCGCAAGGTCTCCACCAGCGGCACACCACGGCGTCGTTCCTCGGCGAGTACCGGGCCCAGCATGTGTTCGAAGGCCTCCGCCAGATCGCGGCGACCGGCATGGTCGAGCAGAATCCGGTACAGCCCGAGTTGCCCGGCGGTCGCGGCTTCTCCCATGCGCTCCAAGGCGCGCAGCGTCGGTCCGGCCTCGTGGAAGCACTGCCGCAGCTCCGCCGCCCGCGCGCGGGCCCGGCGATGGCGGTCGCCGGCACCAGCAGGCCGGATCTGGCGAGCGCGCCCAGGGGTGCGCCCAGCCGGCCGCCGAGAAGCGTCAGCGCCGGATTGGCGTGACGCGCGCCGGTGGAAAGCTCGGGCGGCCGAGCCAGGTGCACGCCCAGCCCAGCCGGCAGCCCGGTGCCGGGCACCACCACGGCCAGGCTGGTGAGGAACCACTGCGGCGCGAACGTCCAGGCGAACAGCACACCTGAGAACCAACCGGCGGGCCCGAGGGGCGCCGAACCGAGCAACCGGATCGGGCGGCCCGGCGGCCGGGCGCGCCGCGGCGTCGGCGGGCGAGCACCACCGGCGCCAGCAGGCCGAGATGCAGCCCCCCGGTCGTGACGCCCGCGAGGAGACCGGCGATCAGCGACATGCGTCGCTACGCGGTGCGGTGTGCCTCTTACTGCGTGCAAGTGACTGTTAGGGGCTACACGCGGGCGAGCGCACGCCGACGGTCTCGATGCGACTCGGGCGCCCTGCGTCCTCGATGTCCGAAGAGGACTGTTGTGTGTGGTCCACCCGTGCATGCCGATTTCCGCTTCGGGTAGTCGGCCGCCGCCGGGGTTGACAGGATCACGCCGACCACGAAAACTGGGCGCCGCACTTAATGTTATCGCTAACATATCGGGGTAGGTCTTGCGCGCGCGGCACAGTGGTTACCGGCTTCCGGTGGTGGTCACCGCGATCCTCCTGGTGTTACTGGGCGCTCCGGGTGCTTTCGCGCAGTCCGGGGACCGGGACGTCACCGCCGACGTCCTCGCGGACCGGGACGTGACGCTCAGCGGGGACACGGTCGTGCGGCTCCCCGGCGGCGTCACCACCTACGCGGGTGTCATCCGGGGCGAAGGAGTCTTCACCGTCGCAGGTGCGGGCACCCTGGTCCTGGTGAAGAACAGCGACTTCACCCTGCCGGCCGACCGCCGTCGCCAGAAGATCGCCACGGTGGGCGGCAACCATCCGGTGACCACGATCGCGAACCCCGACCCGCCCGCGGTGATCGTGCAACGCGGGGCGACCCTCCAGTACGGGAGCGGCTCGGGCGGTGACGGCGTCATCGGGCATTTCGTCTCGGCGCCCGGGGTTTCGCTCAACACGCTGAACCACCAGGTCGACGGGACGCTGGACCTCGCGGCGCACCGGGCGTTGAGCCTGGGCGTGATCAGCGGGACCGGGCTCGTCAAACAGCGGCGGAGCACCTGGCCCGGCATCGAACTGCCGGGCACGCACCCGTTTTCGGGGACGCTGTACGTCGGCACGGGCGCGGACTACGGCAGCGTGAACTACCTGACCTCCATGCCGAACGTGCGCAAGGTGGTCAACCAGGGGTCGTTCATCCACAACGCTCCGGACGGCGAGGTGGTCACCGACGCCGCCGACATCTATTCGCAGTTCTACGGCAACGACATCAACTTCCACACCTGGGGATCCGGCGTGGTACGGATGTCGGGCGTGTACAGCTGGTCGGACAACGGATCGGACACCGATCCTGCCCTCAGTGCGCCCGCCCGGAACTTTGCGGCCGTGCCGCACAGGGACAACAAACGCGGTATCAACATCGAAGGCGCCGCGGTGACTTGGGGCGACGGCACGAACCACCGTTTCTTTCTGCCGGGCAACGAAAATACCGTTTACATCAACATGCACGCGGACCCGGGCGGCGCCCGCAGCGTGCTGACCTTCGACTACGACGGCCCGGTCACCCTGGCCGCGCCGATCTCCGGCGGGAAGTACCACGACACGATGGCGGACGTCGGCCGCGGCGACGTCGTCGTCGCGGCGACCCGCGGCAACGCGGTCACTTTCACCGCGCCGCAGAACTACGACGGGGACACGACGATCGGTGCCGGTGCCTCGCTGCGGCTGGGCGACGGCAGCCCGGACGGTGACAGCGCACTGCTGGCGACCGGCAGGATCGTCGACAACGGCGAGCTGATCGTGCAGAATGCGACCACGGATGCCCGGCCGGCCCGGATCGCCGGCCCGGGTTCGGTCACACAGGCCGGCCCGGCGACCACGACCCTGATCGGAGAGCTCACCTACACGGGGAAGACCACGGTGCAGGCGGGGACGCTCGCGGTCGCCGGTGGGTCCCTCGCCGCGAGCGCCGCCGTCAACCTGCCCGCGGCCGGGACGACGCTGGACCTGACCCGGGCCCGGGATGCGACGATCGGCAACCTCTCCGGCGTCGAAGGCAGCACCGTGGCGGCCGGACGCACGCTGACCGTCCGGTCCACGGCAGCGACGACGTTCGCCGGCACCTTGGCCGCCGCGGGCGACGTCACCAAGACCGGAGTCGAAACGCTGACACTGACCGGTAAGCACACCACGCAGGCAAGCACATGGACCGTCCGGGAGGGCACGCTCGCGCTGGCCGGGGCCGTCCAGGCCCGGCAGCTCGCCGTGCAGCCCGCCGGCACCCTGCGGGCCGAGGGGACGGTGGCGGCCGTAGTCGACAACGCAGGGACGGTCGAGGCGACCGGCCTGACCGTGCGTGGCGCCTACACCCAGCATCCAGGCGCCCACCTCCGGGGCACCCGGATGGCCGTCACCGGCCCGGTGACGCTCGCAGGCAGCTTCGTCCCGGAACGGGCGCAGGGCCCAGGTGTGCTGATCGACAACCAGGGACCCGGCCCGGTCGAGGGCACCTTCGACGGACTTCCGGAGGGGGCGGCAGTCGGCGCACTCCGGCTCACCTACCGCGGCGGTGACGGCAATGACGTCGCGCTGACGGGTGAAGCCGGGGCAGCGCGGCCCGGCAGCGGGGTGTCGCCGGCCGCAGCGGCGCCTGGCTTGGGGTCGTCCTGGTGGCTTGCGGTGGCCGGTGCGGTGGTGCTGCCGGTCGTGTTCGCCGTGGCCTTCGCGGTGCGCAGGCGGGTGCGGCAGCGGAGCTGACCTTCGTCGGGGGGGGGGGGGGCCTCCGGTCCGGGAGCAGCGCCCCCACGTACGGGGATTCGAAGAGGTCCGCGATGCGGCGGCACCCAAAGGTCGTTCGGGTGGAACAGTCGTCGGCGAGACGGCCGCGGAGCGGACTCGGTGCCGGGCCGCGCAGGTCGGCGACGGGCAGCCAGGACACTCAGCCGCCGGTGACGACTGCGGAGGCGACTCCCTGTGTCATCGCGTCACCGAGCGGGACCCAGAGCGGCCCGGCCCGAGACGAGCGCCAAGCGATTGATTGCCGCCCACACCCGCGCGAAGGGTCAATTCTGGGCACGGGCCTGGCAGATGCCGGGCAGCAGCACACCCGCGGTGTCGAGCAAACTCGCCCGACCACGTCCGGTTCGGCGACGGCAACGCCCTCCTGGTGGCCTTTGCCGGATTCGGGGCGCGGTGCGCCGCGGACGGGTAGCCAGACCGGCGGCGGCTCGGGGGAGGAATCCGCCGCCGGTCCGGGCTCACGGCGGGTGCCGCAGGGTGAAGGTCGAGCCGCGCTGGGTTCCTGTTACGCCGTGGCTGCATCGAGGGGTACCCGGGGCCCGGCGGCAGACGCGGGGCGTTCTGCCGCCGGGCCACGTACCGGACGATCGAACGGGTCGGGGGCGTGCCGGGTCGATCGGAGTGGCAGCGGAGAAAAGAGAAAGCCACCGCCGGTATGACGCACTGCCTCCGAACCCATCTGTTCGGGTGAAAGCCGGCCTTTCAGCGAGCGGTTACGACCGAGAAGGCGTCCAGTGCGTACACCTCTGCGGTGGCGAGGTTCTTGGTGCCCGTGCACTCGACTTGCACGGTGTGCGAACCCGCCGCCAGGCCCGTTCAGCTTCCGCGGCCGCGAAAGCCCCTTCAACGTCATCCTCGCCTCGGTCCTCATCCCAGCACCGATGTTCGCCCTGTGGGTTGTTCCTGCTCATGGCGAAGCTCGAGCCCACTGACTCGTACTTGTCCGTGCTGCTGCCCAGCTGTGTCAGGCCGTTCGGCGCCTACCTGTGCGGATCTTCGCCGCGACCTCGGTACCGGATGAGCTGCTGGAGGCCGTCCGGCTCGACGGCGAGGGTGCCTGACGCACCTTTTCCGGGGTCGCCCTGCCGCTGATGGCGCCGGCACTGGTGACCGTCTTCCTGTTCCTGTTCGTCGGGATCTGGAACAACTACCTGCTGCCGTCGCTGATGCTCAATTCCCCGTCGCGGCTGCCGGTCACGGTGGGCCCGGTCCAAAGGCGCTCGGAGTTCGCCGACGGCGTGCCGCCGCTGTTGTCGATCACCGGGCGTTCCTGTCCCTGATCCCACTGCTGATCGCCTTCGCCAGTCTCCAGCGGTCTTGGCGCAAGGGACTGACCGCCGGTGCCGTCAAATAGTCGCCTGCCGGATCGTGCGCTGCTACTGGACGTCGGCCGGTGAGGTGCACGCCGCGGATCCGCAGGCGAACCGTACGACGGCGCCGGCAGGCCGGACTCGATCAAGGCGACTGCGAGCTTCCACCGCACCGGCAGTGCCCGGAATCGTTCCTCCGAAGAGGACGCCGAATCCCTCCATAAGGGACATAAGGCTTTAGAGCTGCCTGCTGGCTCGAACGGTGTCTTGACGTGCTCCCCGTGTTCGTCGATAGTGGTGATTCCAATCCGGACTTTGACCCGGAGCGGTCCGCAGGTTAAACTGTTAGCGCTAACATTACCATCGTTGAACAAGGGAGTTCATGATGCCCGCGCTGCCCGTGTTCCGCCGACTGCGGCGTGGAGTGACTATCTCCGCGGCCGCGGCGGCGCTCGTCTTACCCGTTCTGGTCACCTTCGGCGGCACTTCGCAAGCCGCTGCACAAGGTCCCTGCGACATCTACGCCGCGGGCGGCACGCCGTGCGTCGCGGCGCACAGCACCACCCGCGCGTTGTTCGCCTCCTACAACGGTGCGCTCTACCAGGTCCAGCGGGCCTCGGACACCGCGGTGCGGGACATCGGGGTGCTGTCCGCCGGCGGTATCGCCGACGCGGCGGCTCAGGACGCCTACTGCGCGGGCACCACGTGCACTATCACCCGCGTCTATGACCAGACCGGCAGCAGCGGCAACACGCTGGTCTACCAGGGACCGGGGGGAACCGGTGGCGCGGACACCGCAGCCGTTGCCACTACCGAGGCCTTGACCGTGGGCGGTCGCAAGGCGTACGCGTTGTTCATCAATCCCGGCAACAGCTACTTCGCCGGCGGCTCCGGTGTACCGACCGGCAGCTCGCCGGAAGGCCAGTACATGGTCACCAGCGGGACGCACGTCAACAACGGCTGCTGCTTCGACTACGGCAACACCGAAACCGACCACCACGCCGACGGCAACGGCGCCATGGACGCGATCAACTTCGGTACGGAGTGCTGGTTCGGCGGCTGCAGCGGAACCGGGCCATGGGTGCAGGCCGACCTGGAAAACGGGCTGTTCTCCGGCGGCAGCAAGGCGTGGAACCCCAGCCAGCTTGCCCAGGCCAGCCACTTCGTCACCGCGATGCTGAAGAACAACGGCACCACCCAGATGGCGCTGCAAGGTGCTGACGCCCGGTCCGGGACCTTGACCAAGCTCTACGACGGCGCGCTGCCCAGCGGCTACAACCCGATGCGCAAACAGGGCGCGATCATTCTCGGCAGCGGCGGCGACTGCTGCCAGAGCAACCGGAACGCCAGCGCGGGCACCTTCTACGAGGGTGCCGTGGTCAAGGGGTACCCCTCAGACACCACCGACGCCGCGGTCCAGGCCAACATCGCGGCGGCCGGCTACGCCACCGGAGCCACCCCCTTCACGCCGGGCGCGAAGATTTCACTGCAGGCCACAACTTCTTGCTGCACCAACGACTACCTGCGGCACGACACGGACGACGACAAGGTCGTGATCGCGCCGGTGACCGCGGGCAGCTCGCCGGCCGACAAGGCGGCCGCCACCTGGATCGTGCGGCCCGGTCTGGCCGACGGCAGTTGCGTCTCCTTCGAATCGGCCGACGCGGCAGGCAGCTACCTGCGGCACTACGCGTTCCAGCTCCACCTCCAGCCGAAGGCCGCGACGACGCAGTTCGCCGCCGACGCCACCTTCTGCCCGAAGCCGGGAAACAGCGGCACGGGCTACTCATTCCCGTCGTTCAACTACCCGGCCAAGAACCTCCGCCACTACGCCGCCACCGTCTACCTCGCGAGCAACGGCGGCACCAATGCCTGGGACACCAACTCGCTGTGGCGCGAGGACACTTCCTGGCTCACCGCAGCCCCCTGGAACTGACCACGCACCGGAAGTCCAGCGACGCATTTCCCGCAGTGTGAAGGAGACTCGATGATCCGACGACCGTGGATCCGCCGCGCCCTCCTGGCGGCCGGTACCTCCACCAGCCTCGCCGCCGGCCTGCTCACGGCGACGGCCACCTCTTCACAGGCCGCCGCCCAAGGACCATGCGACATCTACGCCGCGGGCAACACCCCATGCGTGGCCGCGCACAGCACCACCCGCGCCCTGTACGCGGCCTACAATGGCCCGCTGTACCAGGTGCGGCGCGCATCCGACAGCGCGACCAAGGACATCGGCGTACTGACCGCCGGTGGGTACGCTGACGCCGCCGCGCAGGATTCCTTCTGTACCGGCACCAGTTGCGTCATCACGGTCATCTACGACGAGTCTGGCCGGGGCAACCACCTCACTCAGGCACTCAGGGGGCACTGGCCCGGTCCGGCTGCGGGCGGCAACGACAACCTCGCCAACGCCTTCGAAGCGCCCGTGACGGTCGCCGGCCATAAGGCGTACGGCGTGTCGGTGGCTCCCGGCACCGGATACCGCAACAACAACACCAATGGCATCGCGACCGGTGACCAGCCGGAGGGAATGTACGCGATCTTCGACGGCACACATTTCAACGGCGGCTGCTGCTTCGACTACGGCAACGCCGAGACGAGCGGCAACGACGACGGCAACGGCACCATGGAAGCCATCTACTTCGGCAACAGCAAGGGCTGGGGCTACGGCAGCGGCGCCGGGCCCTGGATCATGGCAGACCTGGAGAACGGCTTGTTTTCCGGCGTGAACCAGCACTTCAACGCCGGCGACCCGACGGTCACCAACCGGTTCCAGACTGCGATCGTCAAAGGCGGCCCGAACCAATGGGCCATCCGCGGCGCCAACGCGCAGTCGGGCAGCCTGTCCACCTACTACAACGGCGTGCGCCCCAACGTCGCCGGCTACAACCCGATGAAGAAGCAGGGCGCGATCATCCTCGGCATCGGCGGCGACAACAGCAATACCGGTGTCGGCACCTTCTACGAAGGCGTCATGACCGCGGGCTATCCCTCCGACGCCACCGAGAACGCGGTCCAGGCCAACATCACCGCGGCCGGCTACAGCAGCGCCCCGGCCGGTGCCGGAACCCTCACACCGGGCGCCAAGGTATCCCTCCAGGCGACGACGGCGTGCTGCACATCCGACTACCTGCGCCACGACGACGCTGACGACAAAGTTGTCATCTCCGCCGTCGATTCCACCAGCGCAGCGACCCTCAAGGCCGACGCGACCTGGATCGTCCGGGCCGGCCTGGCCAACAGCTCCTGCCTGACTTTCGAGTCGGCCGACCAACCCGGCCGGTTCTTGCGCCACTACGCGTTCCAGCTTCACCTGAACGCCGACGACGGTGGCGGTGCCTTCGCACCGGACGCCACGTTCTGCCCCACCACGGGCAACAGCGGCGTGGGTAGGTCGTTCCAGTCTGCCAACTACCCTGCGAAGTATATCCGCCACTTCACCTTCACGGGTTATGTGGCGAGCAACGGCGGGAGCAACACCTGGGACGCGACGACGTCGTGGGCCCAGGACACCAGCTGGCTCGTCGCCTCGCCCTGGAGCTGACCGGGAATCCGCCGCCTGCAAGCCCGGTTTCCCTGCAGCGTCGCAGGGGAGCCGTGCTCGTTCCGCGGTTGCCGGTAGCCGGCTGCGGTGCCCTTCTCGAAGTGCTGATCTGACCGACGCGCAGTGAGCGATCCCGGTACCGCTGCTGTCTGTAGGCAAAAGCAACAGGTTGACTGCGACGTCCGGCCCGATAATGGTCCATTATCCAGTAACTGTCTGGTAGGCAGCGTCGCGGTTTAGGTGTGGTCGAGGTCGTCGAGTTGGTGTTGGACGCGCTCGGCGTCGGTGTCGCGGCCTTGGTCCCGGTACAGCTGCAGCGCCTCCCGCCACACCGTGCGGGCCTGCTCGTACTGGCCGAGCGCGGCGTGGGGATGGCCCATGCTGTCGAGGGTGTCCGCGACCTGGTAGGCGTTGCCGATGCCGCGGAACAAGGCGAGAGCGGAATGGTAGTGGTCGAGGGCCTGGTGGTGGTCGCCGGTGTGGTGGGCGATGTAGCCCAGGCTGTCCAGGGTGGCCGCCTCGCCGTTGGGGTTGTGGTGGTGGCGGTGCAGGGTGAGGGCGGCCTGGCAGTGCTCGCGGGCGGTGTCGAACCGGCCCAGGCGCGCGGCATGCCAGCCCACCAAATTGAGCGCGCTGGCTTCCCGCACCGGCTGGTCGAGGGCGCGCATGAGGTCGAGGGAGTGGTGGGCGTGCTCCAGAGCCTGCCGGTCGTCCCCCCGTCGTCCCCAGGCGAACGCGAGTGCCCGGTGGGTGTGGGCCTGTTCGGGGAGGTCGTGGTGATGCACGGCCAGGTCCAGGGCCTGCTCCAGGTGGGTGGTGGCCTGTTCGTGCAGGCCCAGCAGGGAGCAGGCATGGCCGAGGTTCCGGTGGGTGCAGCTGTGGGTGGTGGGGTCGGGCAGGTGGTCGGCGGCGTGCAGTGCGGCCTGCCACGTGGTGATCTCGTCGTGCAGGTGTCCCCGATGCTGGTGGAAGGTGGCCAGGTTCCAGGCCAGGTGCCAGACGGTGTGGTGGTGGCCGAGGGTGGCGGCGGTGCGTTGGGTGGCCAGCAGGGTGGCGTGCTCGGCATGCAGCCAGGCCAGCGCCGCGTCGGTGTCGGGCAGCGGGTGCGGGTGCACCCCGGGCGCGGGCGGCTCGGGCCGCACGAGCGGGCGGTGGGGGTTCAGGAGGCGTTCGGCGGTGTGGGCGGTGTGCAGGTGGAAGTCCCCCGCCCGTGTCAAGGCCGCTTCCCGCATGTGCCCGGGCAGGGTGGTGTGGACGGTGTCGGTGGCGTAGCGGCGGATCAGGTCGTGCATCGCGTAGCGGCCGCCCGGCCGCCGTTCCAGAAGGGAGGCGTTCTCCAGCCAGTTCAGCGTCTTTCGGGCGAGGCGGTCGGGCAGGCCGGTGAGGGCGGCGGTGGCGGGTGGGGTGGTGTCGGGACCGGGGGCGATGCCCAGCAGCGCGAACACGGTGCGCTGGGTGTCGGTGAGCCGGCGCAGGGACCAGGACAGCACCGTGGGCAGGCTGGCGGCCGGGTCGGAGTCGTGCTCGAGCGCCTCCAGGCCGAGGTCGCGCAGTTCGGCGGCGGCCTCGGCCAACGCAGTGTCGGGGCGGGTGCCGGCGGTGCGCGCGGTGATCGACAACGCCAGCGGGTGGCCCCCGCACAGCCCGATCAGCTCGCCCACCGCCGCGGGTTCGGCGGCGACACGGTCGGCGCCGAGGCGGGCAGTCAGCAGGTCGCGGGCTTCCTCGGGGGACAGGATGTCCAGGGGCAGGTGGCGGGCGCCGTGCCGGTCGATCAGCGAGGCCAGCCGGTGCCGGCCGGTGACCAGCACCGTGCAGGACGGCGAGCCGGGCAGCAGCGGTGCGACCTGGTCGCTGGTGGCGGCGTTGTCCAGCACGATGAGCATCCGCCGCCCGGCCACCAGGCTGCGGTAGAGCGTGGCCTGGGCGTCGAGGTCGGTGGGGATGCGGTTCGGGTCGACTTCCAGGGCGTCGAGGAACCCGCGCACGGCCACCGCCGGCTGCACCGGTTCGCCCGCCGGGCTGAAGCCGTGCAGGTCGACGAACAGCTGCCCGTCGGGAAACCGCTCCAGATGCCGGTATGCCCAGGCCAGGGCGAGCCAGGTCTTGCCGATGCCCCCGGCACCGCCGATCGCCGAGACCAGCACCGTCGCGCCCTGCCCCTGCGGTGTGGCGGCGTGGGTCAGGGCGCGGTCCAGGCGGGCCAGTTCCGCGGTCCGGCCGGTGAACAGTCCCGGTGCGGCGGGCAGCTGCCGCGGGATGGGCCGCGTCGGTCGCGGTGGTGGCGGGTGCAGGTTCAGGTTGCCGTGCACCACACCGACGGCGGCACCGTGATCGGTAGCGACGAGGTCACCGTGGATGCTCGAGGTCACCGCGGTGCCGGCGTCCGGGGTGGTGCCGGGGTGGGGCGGGTCGGCCGCCGACGTGGTGTGCCCGTGGTCCGCGTCGGCTAGCGAGGGTTGTGCGGCTGCTGCGCATAAGGCGGTGGTGTGCCGATGGTGAAGTGGTCGCCGGTGGCCGCGCCGATGGTGATGCCGGATCCGGAGCCGTGCACGTCGCCGGCGATGTGCACTCCGCGCGGTCCGGGACCGTCGTACCGAGCGTGTGTTTCGGGCCCGGCTGTAGGGCCGGTCGTCGCATGGCCGGCCGGCGCCGTCTCCGGTGCTGGAGCGTCCGGAGGCCGTGGGGTGAGGACGGTGGGGTCGGCCGGGTAGGGGTGGTCGGGCAGGGCGATCCAGGCGCGGTCGTGGAAGGACTTCACCGTCACCTCGACGGGCCGGAATGTGGCGGGGTCGAGGGTGGTGGAGTTGCGTACGACCTCGTCGAAGACCAGCCCGGACACGATCATGGCCAGCACGCCCGGTGAACTGGTCAGGGCCTCGCGGACCGGGGCTGCGTCCAGCAGCCGGAACGCCGCGACCATCGTGGGCGAGGTCGCGCCGTGGTCGTCGAAGGCGACCTCCCCGGCGTGCACTGCCAGCCGCAGCCGGGCGCGCGCGGCGGTGGGGCTCGTGCTGTTGTGACCGCGCACCGCCCGCACCAGCGCCTCGGGCAGCACCTCCAGCAACGGCGCCTTCGGGTACTCCGGCGGGACCAGCACCACCACACCGTCCCCGGCGTCTCCGTGCCAGCACGCCTGCATCGGCACCCCGGCTGCCGCCAGCGCTTCGGTGACCACCGCATACATCCCGGCCCGGGTACCGAGCTGGTGCGGCAGGGTCCGGCTGGCGGCGCTGTAGCCCTCCACGTCGACCAGGACCATCGTGCGGTGGACCGCGTGCCGACCTGTACTCGCCATGCCGACCCCCCAGGGCAGAACCGCGTGGTGCGCCGATGAACCACAGTTCTATCGGATGGCGGGGTAGGTTCCGTGTCATGTGACGCATTGGTCGCCCGTTCGGCCCTGCGCGTGCACCCGACCGGGCGACACACCCTGATTCGGGGCGGCGGCTGGTGGGCCGGATGGCGCCGACGTCGTCGAAGGAACCGTGGTCGGTGCCTTCGCGGAGGGCGGCGGATGATCTCGGCGAAGGGGCCGGCGGCGACGGCCTGCAAGTGGGGTGAGGCCAGGACGCTCGCGATGGTGGTGATGTCCGGGCAGCACACGGCGTGGGCTGCGGGAACGCGACGCCGACATCAAGCTGCTCGAAGGCGCCGGGAAGCCCCGTCGGCTGCGCCTCGAGCTGTGCCAGGGCTGTGTGGAGCGCCTGAACTACGCTTGCACTCACCGAGTCCGGCACACCGTTCTGGCGATCGCCGACACCGACCACGTGCTGCTGCGCTAGACAAGCTATTGGCCACGCGCGAAATTTCTTGCTCGTCGCTGTAGACAGAACACCGAGGTTCTCCGAGCCCTCTGTGAACGAGGTCGAGAGGGGGCCACGAGGATGGGTACCACGCCGCTGCTCGCCATCGCTGCAGTTTCGGCGCTTGGCGCGCTGGCACGGCAGTTGATTGCCCTGCTGCGGTATCGCGTACGTCGAGCCAGCGTGGAGCGTGTCATCGCGCAGGCGGCTCCTGGCACTCGAATCATCGACCGTGACGCGGACGGCGCAGTCGTTGACGTCACGCTCTCCAACATCGCGCGACCAACTGACGCGAAATGCCACGTCGGCCGAGACGAACCGGCAGCATGACGCAGATGGAATCGCCGGGACCGCCCTCGTCCGCGCCGCTCGTGGAGAGCTATGAGGCATTTTACCGCGCGACCGCAGATCGAACCTTCCGCGCGGTTCTGCGGATCGCTGCCGGTGATCGCGACGTGGCGCAGGACGCGACTCAAGAGGCCTACTGCCAGATGCTGCGCCTCTGGTCACTTCGGCGGAACCGGTCGATCGAGGACAATCGCAAGTACGTGCTGGGCATCGCGTCGAAGAAGGTTATCGACGTGTTCCGCGGTCGACGCAAGCTCACCGAACTCGACGACGAAATGGAAGTATGCGCGGAGGACGCCCAGCTGGCTGCGGTCCTCGACAGAGCCACGGTGATCAAGACCGTGCTTGAGGTGATTGTCCGGCAGCCGGCCCAACGCCGAGCCGTGGCGGTGCTGTTCTTCATCGAAGACCTCACCGACGAGGAAGTCGCTTCCGCGCTCACCATGAATAGGTCGACCGTTCGAACACATATACAGCGCGCACGGAGCGTCCTGAAACTTCAGCTTGACCAGTACGAACAAGGAGGCGAGGGGGTATGACGGAGCCACACGACGCCATCCGTGAACTGGTTCAGCGTGCCCACGACGAAGACCCCGACCGCATCGAGTTCGACACCGAAGCTGGTTTGTCGGAGATCCGCTCTCGCGCTCCTGACCTGCTTCAGCAGCCGGTAGTGGACACGAACGAAGTCAGATGGGCCGGGTTCCAGCTTTCCGCTCTCCAGCTGTCCCGGGACATCGTGACACTAGAAGCCCGACCCGAGAGTGAAACGCTGGTTCGGCCCTACACGCGAACAGCAGGTCCGGTACGGCCGCACGACATCCCCGTCGAAGCGCTCGTGACCATCGCCGAGCACGTGGATCTCTCCACGGTCCGCGTTCCGGAGTTTCGCCGAATCTGTGAGATCTGCACTCGGCCTACAGCCATGATGGAGATCGCCGCGACGCTGGGGATGCCATACGGGATCGTCCGCGTGATCATCGGAGACATGATCGACTCACGGCTGGCAGCCGTCACTCCGCTCAGACTCGGCAAGGACGGCCGCCCAACCCTCGAGCTCATGACCAACGTCCTGGATCACCTGCGTGATCTTTGATCGGCCCTCTGGCGGCTATGACCGCATGACATCGTGGTCGCGCCGATGACGTGTTAGCCCGGCCGCCCCGAGGCGATCAGCCGCGGAAAGTCGACGAGCCGACTGACCAGTCGAGCGTATCGGCCCTCGACAACCTGGGCTTGAGGTCCGAGTCGCCGGCGGCCTGTATAACGTCCTTCATGAGGCGGTAGCGGGTCGACACCTGGAACGAGACGGCGCGTCCGCGAAGCCGCCACCTTTGCGTTCGTCGCAAGCTATGTCGGAGGATGTGCATCGGCTGCCTCTCTGTTTCGTGTACGCCGAGTCGGTCGGGTCGCTGGTCCAGGCAGCCAGCGTGTGTGGGGAAGAATCAGGCCAAGCGCCCCTGCAGTCGATGCCCAGAGCCGGGCGCGCCGCCCTTGGCGCGGTCAAAGCTCCCGTACCCACGGGACGAACACTATTGACGCTCTGTCGGCCACAGCAGACGGTCGGACTGGTTTTGATCGTGGAACACTTCAGATCGCTGGTCCGTGCGGTGACGCAGTAGGTGCCGTTGTTGCCTCGGTTAACCTGCGTCTTGGTCATGGTGTCGGCCGGCAGCGGCTGCGGGTATGAGGGTGGGGAGCATACGTGACGGCGGACGTGCAGCTGCGGGCTCTGGACCGCTCAGAAATCACTGATGACGAAGCAGGCGGGGGGCGATGGCCCCGGCCACGCACCAGGTGCGTCGCCGACGTTGACCACACCGGGGCTCCACTGCCACAGCGTCCGCAGTCGCGCCCGCAGCCGTGGCTGGCGGCCAACGGACCGGGTTCACGCGGTGGCGGCTGGGACCCCTGGAAGTTCGACACTCACCGAGCGGGACGTATGCGCACCGAGGACCTGTGCCAGCTGTGCGGAACGCCCCGGACGGACATCGTGTTCGTGTTGGCACCGGTGAGTCAGGTTACGACTATCGTGGAAATGTACGGTGGTGCCGTGTGCTCTCTGCGGTGTGCGCGGTTGACTGCCGCTGTGTGCCCGCACTACATCGATGGCGGCTCGCAGGTTGCGATCTACGCCGTTCCACGTCATAAGCGGGTGGACTTGGTCGGCTGCGATCTGGACAACGATGATGAGTACGACGTCGCTGGTCTTGATCCCGTCTGTGCGGTGATGGTCACGCGCGACCCGTGACCATGAAGGCGATGGTTGCCTGGCGTCCGATGGGCTGCTCGTTCCGCTGATCGCCGTCAACCCGCGGCGGGTCACGCGGCAGACCCGGCTCTCGTGCGTCTTTTCGCCGACGCTCGTAGCCGTCATCGCGGTCACCAACCTCGGCGCTCGGCGGCTGCGCGCTCCCCGGCTTGCCGATCCGATATGTCACCGCTCGTTGCCGCTTGGACGTTTGGTCGTGTAGTGGCCGGGAGTGTTGATCGCCCGGCTCACTGGGACTCGACTGCGACCTGGGCGATCTTGTGGCGGGTGACGTAAGCGTGATCCTGTCGACGCCAGCGTAACGTGCCGGAGTCTTCCATCTCGGAGATCATTTTGATCAATTGCGGGAGCGTCGTTGTGTCGTGCTCCAGTGGCCACTCGGTTCGGAGGCGATACAGCATCAGGCGAAGGCATGTCCACGGTGCGGCGTCGGGAGCTTCATCGGGTCCGACTACTCGGAATGGCCATCGTTCGATCACCTCCGCGGCGGTCTGCTCCGTCGTCTGAACTGTCTTCGCCGGCGATTCGGTGAGGTGAAGAGGTTCATTTCCCAGTGTCAGGGAGCCGGGATGCAGCGGCACCAGGTCGGCCAGCGTCGTTATGTCTTCGTCGGAGTGCACTTGGACCAGCTGCCTCCGAGCAGCCGCGGACGGGAATGGGGAATGGTGTGAGGACGTGGCGTCGGTCGGGGTCGGTGATTCCGGTGGGCGGTCTTCCTGTGTCGTCGACTTTTTGGTGGCCACTGTTCGAATCCTCGTTGATTGGTTCGGAGTCGGTTGCTTCGCGTACCTGATAGTGGACGCAGTGTAGTCGGGTGGGTGCTCGTGCTGATGGTGGACATGCCGGCTGTCGACGTGCCGGGTCGATGACAGCCGGTATGGGGGCGAGTGCCCAGCGCTGTAACTGCGGGCATCGCTGGGTGACGTTGATCGGCTCGGCTTGACAGCGCCACGGCCGTCTCACATGATCCGAACAAGTGTTCGACGAGTTCGGGTTCGCTTGCGGCTTCCCCACGCAGGTGTCTCCGGTGCGTGTCCGTGCTGGAGGTGTGGGGTGGCAGTGCCGGAGGCAGTGGCCGGGCTTGCCGCGATCCCGGGTGTCCGTACGGCCGCGCAACTGGGTGAACCGAGTCCGGACACGTCGGCGTCCGCCGGCTCGCTCCCGGTGGTCCCGGCACTGGGGGAGCTGGTACCCGGTGGGTTGCGGCGAGGCAACACAATATCGGTCACCGGCTCGACCGCCCTGGTCTTGGCGCTACTCGCCGCGGCGACGCAGGACGGTTCGTGGGCGGCAATCACCGGCATGCCCGAGGTCGGTGTCGCCGCTGCGGCGGAGTTAGGAGTCGAACTGGATCGGCTCGCGCTCGTCCCGGATCCCGGAGCGGAGATCGCTGCGGTCCTGTCGGCGTTGATCGATGGGTTCGACCTGGTCGTGCTCGGCCGCGTCGCCGCCCGCGGCGTGCAGCCGCAGCTGGCGCGCCGGCTGGCCGGGCGCGTCCGTAACCGAGGCGCCGTGCTGCTGGCCGCCGGGCCCTGGCCCGGCGCCGACCTCGAGCTGAGCGTGTCCAATCGCCGGTGGCGTGGTGTGAGCCAAGACGGCTTCGGCCACCTGGAGTTCCGGGACATCGTGGCGGTCAGCCGTGGCCGCGGCGCCGCGGCTCGGCCGCGCGAGGTGGCGCTGCAACTACCGGGCCCCGGTGGTGCCGTCGCGACCGCGGCTTCTACCGAGCGTGGGTTGCGTGAGGTTGCCGGATGACCCGCAGGTCGCGGCGGCCGCTCTCGAGCTGGCCGGGATCGTCACGAGGTGCTCGATGATCGAACGGCCCGGCGATGCGGTTCGGTCGGGGGCGCGCGGGGAGTGCGGCGAGTTGATTCCGGTCCGACCGGCGACCGGCAAGCTCGTGGTCTGCTTGCGCGGTCACCGGCTCGACCAGGACCTCTACGCCAAGCTCAAGCCCTACAGTCACCGCTACCGGCTGCACGGCACGCTCTGCGAGGTCTGCCGTGCCCAGGAAGGCTGCGAGCCCGCGGCTCGGCGCCTCGCCGAATGGGCCCACCTCGACGTCACGACCCAGCATCCGGCCGCCGCTGTCCCGGACGACGGGCTCGTCCTGGTCGCTCACCCGCCGGCCGCGGGCACAGTGGCCGGTCGGATCGCCCTCCACCTCGACGGCGTGGAGGTCGGCGCTGTCATCGCCAGCCCGTGCACAATCTGCCGAACAGCCACCTTGGACTATGTCCATGTCGCCGCCGAGTACCGGCGCCTGGGCTTCGGTCGCACGCTGGTCGCGGCCGCGGTGGCCCGTGCCCCGCTCTACCGGTGGACGGCTCCGCTGCCGGACGGTCCGGTGGCGCAGTCCTTCCGGGCCCGGATCGCGATGCGCCGAGCAGGGCAGCGATGCGTCCACGCGGGTTCATGCGGTCAGTGATGCGGAAATGCGCGAAACCCCGGCCGCTGCGGGACGGGGGGTGCGCCCATATTGAGGGAACGCCCGTCGCCGGCCGCTGGACTTGATATCGGAAAGCGGCGGGAAACGCAACAGCGCGCATTCCACGCATCACTCGTGTGGGTGAGGTGCGGTGGGAAGAACTGTCGGCCTGTATGGTTTGCGTGACGGTGTAGCCAGCTATGGCCGCAAGGGGAGGACCGTTGGTGTTTCAGCTTGACCACATCGTGCTCGCGGAGCTCGACGTACCTGATGCCGTTACCGTGGATGCGCAGCTGAACGAGCTGCTGCGACCCGGTGGCGAGCGCGTCGAGCTTGCCGCCGAATACGAGGCCCGGGATCCGAGCGGAGCGATCAGAGTCGTCGTCGACGCGGCGTGCCTGGTGATCAGTGTCGGCATTCAACGAGCGTGGGCGTCCCGGATTCCGGCGTCCCAACTGGCTGGAGAGCTGTTTCGGACGTACGTCACGGCTGTTCAGCGCGCCACGGTCGTCAGACTCGCCAACACCAGTGAGCCGGCGGCCGCGCAGCCTGCCGAGGGGATTGCTGCCCTCGACGAATCGTTGCCGTTTGACGAATGGATCGCCGCTATTCGCGCGCGGATGGACGAGGTCGACGCGCAGCTGGACCGCATCCACCGTCTGGACGCCGACCGTCCGGCTCCCGTGGTCGATGACGTCCGGAGTCCCCGCGGGTACTTCGTGCTGCACCTGCGGGGCGGCAGTCCCGCGGGGATGACCGGGTCGGTCGAGGTGCTGGAGAAGGCTGGTTCGGACCGCCTCCAGCTGGATGTCCTGGAGATGTTCGCCGCGGCCGGCCTGGCCGTGCCCGCCCCGTCGGCGCCGTCGCGTTCAGATCGGCAGCTGCCGCCGGAGGACGAGGACGTCTTCGAGTTCCGCTACGACGATTAGGGGGCAACAATGGTTGGTTACAAGGTCATCACCTCGGCCGTGCGGGCCGAGGGAACGAAGTGGCGTGGCCTCGCCGACACTCTCGGCGCAGTGAACCCGGTGGTGAAGAACGCGACGCTGGGACCGGCGGCGTTCTTCGTCGGCGATCCGCTCACCTTGGCCACGGAAGCGTTCAACGCCTCCCTGCTGAGCGACACCTACGAATCCTTGCGCTCCTACGTCGAGCAGGCGGTCGAGGGCGGGATTCTCGAGTTCGACCAGATCGACAACGCGCTGCAGAAGACAGCGCAGATGTATGAGCTGGCGGAGCAAGTCACCGAAGTCGACCTGAAGAAGATCTACGGAACGGCGCCACAGTAGCCATGACCACGCCCGCGGGCCCCGAGGCTCTCATCGGCCCTCTCGACGACATGTTCGGCACGATCGAGCGCGAGATCGGCACGATCATCGACAAGTACAACGCCGCGGTCAGCCACATCAACGACTGGAAATACGTTCTCGGCCCCGCGCTGATCTGGATCTCCGATGCCCTGAACAAGGTCCGCGACGGCCTGGACAAGGTCGTGAAGCTCGTGCGGTACGCCGTCGAGCACCACATGCCGGTCGTGTCGCTGGTCATCCAGAGCTTCAACTGGCAGGACCACGTCCAGAAGGACGTCTCGGCGATGGTCGGCTCGGTAGAGGCTCCCGCCGATCCCAACCTGGCCTACTGGGAAGGTGCGGCGGCGACGGAGTACCGGAACCGAGCGAAGATCCAGCGGGACGCGGTGGACGCGATCGGCGGCCAGGGCGGGAAGGCGGATGCGATCAGCAGCTGGCTGCTGAACATCGCCAAGCTGAACGTCGAGTTCATGAACGGCCTGGTCGACATCGTCGCCCAGTTCCTCGGTGCGCTGGTGACCGCCGCGCTCGAAGGCGCCACGGTCGTCGAGATCCCGTTCGCGGTGAAGGATCTGGCCGGCGCGATCGGTGGTTTGGTCACCGGGGGGATCAACCGGCTGGCCGAGATCGCCACTAAGCTGATGGAGACCCTGACCATCGTGCGGGACGCCAAGGGGCTGATGAACGACCCCCGGCTGCCCGGTGGCAAGTGGCCCCAGGCGGTCAACCTGTGATCAGCGGGGTGCAGCCGTGAACGCATCAGCCCCCCAGGGCTTCCCGCCATACCCCTACGGGCCGCCTCGGCCACCGAAGCGTGGCCTCGCCCCTGGCTGGATCATCGCGATCGTGGCCTTCGGTCTGGTCGTCGTGGTCGGTGCCGCCGTGGCGGTGTTCGCGGTGCTGAACCGGGGCAGCGGCTACGACGCGGTCGAGGGCAAGTACGGAGCCGGCCCACTGGCCAGTTGCGACGACTTCGCGGCCCGGGAAAGCAACCTGCCGCCGAAGAGGTCCGACACGCCGCTGGGGGGCACCCAGGGCTGGCTGTGCACCTTCACCGACGAGGCGAGCAGGGTGACGGTCGACCTGGACGTGGAAGTGACCAATGTGGCCCGGCAACGCAGCAGGTTCGAGGTGCAGACCGGGCCGGCCGGCTACGTGGTGGACCCGGCAGTGCACCTGGGGGAGCAGGCCGCGTGGGGACCGATCGCCACCGGGAAGACTTGTGACCTGCTCGTGTTGGACAGCAACGCCACGTTGAAGATCGGGCTCGACGACGGGAATGCCGCCAGGGACGCCACCCAGGCCTGCAAGGACCGGGTCACGACCATCGCCCAAGTCCTCTATGCCGTGATGCAGCCGCAATAGTACGGCGGGGAGGCGTCACGTACCCGACGTGAGCCTGGCGCCCGCCACCCCGTGGGCGGCCGCGAATACCTATGTACGGGGACGAGCCGGGGGAGCCAGACTCTCCGCCGATAAGCCCGGGGTTGAACCGGGCCAGGTCAGCCGATGCCGAGCACCGCCTTCGCCGTGGTCCAGTCGTCCAGCATGGCCGTCTGGGCCGCGGACAAGGTGACCTGGTGAGCGCAGACAGCCTTCTTCACAGCGTTCTCGACGGAGTCCTTGCTGTAGGAGTTCTCGTCACCGGAGTGCGGCTCAGGCCAGAGGTTGCGCGGGTCCTTCGGCGCGCCGCCGAGCTCCAGCGGGAGGAAGTGGTCCTCCTCGTAGTCGGCCATGTTTGTGTCGGTGTAGCCATAGTCGATGATGCCTTGCTTCTTCAGCCCGTTGGTGTAGGTGGTGGACGGGCGGATCGTCGCGGTCCAGCCGGACACGCAGATCGTCGAGCCGATCGTGGACTGGGTGACGTCCGGGTTCTTCGCGCCCGGGGTGCAGGCCGGGTCCGGCAGGGGCAGGTAGGCCTGCGAGCACGACGCCGCGGTCGACAGCGGCGCGGCGGCCGTGTGGCCGGCGGCGTAGGCAGGAGCAAAAGTCGCGCCGGCGGTGGCGGTGACCGCGGCGGCCGTGAGGCATACGCGAAGTACGGAGCGGCTCATCATGGTCCTTTCGCAAACATCATGGAGTCTGCCGAACAGGTCGGGTGTGCGTGGTGTTCACCATGCGCAGGCGACGGCGACGACACGGTGACAGTGAAGAAGCCACCAGATGACAGCGCCACTGCAGAACCGTTCACCGCGACGAATTCGTGCCACCTCGTCCGGAACATCCCTACCTTCGGCGGGCCGGCCACACTCGGGTACGGCGTGGCGATGCAGGCAACGCCCCCGGAGCCGGTAGAAAATGGACCCTGTCAAGTCTTGTCCCACGCTCGAGGGCTTGCATTCCTCGCCGCAGCTGCTGACGCAGGAGACTCCCGTGTCCCTTTCTTTCTCCGGCACGCGCCTGTGGGCCGTCGCCGCACTCGCCACGCTGGCGCTCGCCGGCTGCCACACCTCCCTCGCGGCAACACCGACCTCGACTTCACTCTCAGCGCCGCCGGCCGCGCCGGGTGAGCTGCCGGTCGGGAACTCCGCCGCGGCGATGCCCGGTCCGGGAACCTGCACGCTGGGCCACCGCGACGGCCAGCCCCTACCTGACCCGCACTGCACGCCCGGGGCGGTCAACTCGGCCGTGCGGCAGGACACCATCAAGGACACGATCTGCCAGGCGGGGTGGACCAAAACTGTCCGGCCGCCGACGTCGAAGACGAACTCGATGAAGGCCGCGTCCGCCCGCTCCTACAACCTGACCCCGGGCGACAAAGGTGAATACGACCACCTGGTCAGCCTCGAACTCGGCGGTGCCCCCGATGATCCGCGCAACCTGTGGGTCGAACCCGGCACCATCCCGAATCCGAAAGACGCGGTCGAGAACAAGCTCCACGCCGCCGTGTGCGCTGGTCTGATCCAGCTTGCTCCAGCTCAGCAGGCCATTGCAGCTAACTGGGTCACGGCGTTCGACACCGTCGGCTTACGCATCGCCAACGGTAAAGTGTGCTTGCGTGACAAGCCCACCAGTTGCGTGACCAGCCACCGCGGTGACGAGGACGGCAGTTGACCTCGCACGGAGTTCGGCACAGCCAGCTCACACCAGCCCGTAGCCTGCCTGATATCGGACGCGTTGTCGGCCAGCACCAGCACCGCATCGGCGCGATCGGCGAGCACTGATCGGCACAACGCGGCCATGGCGTCGACATCGCGAGGAATGCGTTCCTCGTTTACACTTAGGCTCCGTAACAACGAATCGAGCGCATGCTCCGTCCCGATCGGCACCGCCTTCGTAGCCGTGCAGGTCGATGAACAGCACCCCGCCGGGGAGCCAGCCGGCCTCCACCGCGGCGTGGCAGGCGTGCACAGCGAGCGCTGTCTTGCCGACCCCGGCCAGTCCGGCCACCGCAGATACAACCACGGCACTGTTCGAGGCAAGCAATCCGACCGCCGTCGCCAGCTCGGCCTCTCGGCTGGCGAACGCGGCCACCCGTCTCGGCAGCTGCCGCAACATCGTCTGCGACGTGGCCTCCGCCATACCGATGGTGATGCCACCGTGGACAACTGCTGCCTGTACGACCACGCCAGCGGTACCGCCGAACGTGTTGTCGTGGGCGATAGGACCGACCCTTGCGTCGTTTGTCCCCGTATCGTCTGGATCCACCAACCCTGCCCATCCCATTGGAAGACGCTTGCCTTTGCATTTATTGCACGTGATGCCGTGTTGCCGCCTGTTTTAAAGGTCGCAAATGCACGCCCATCGGCATAGGGCCGGCGTCGAAGCTATGTAGCCGGACGGGTATATAAGAAATGGCTACCCTGGATGAGACGGTTGTCACTCGAACGGGGCAACATGTGGCCGAGCGAGCCAGCCGCGGTAGTCGCTGTCACGTCGGAATAGGGCGATGCTCCCTGGTTTTGCGGGGCGCGTGTATCAATCAGGCCATAGGCCGAGCCTAGTGAAATGTTCTCGAACATAATCGTTTACTTGGTCCTGGATTTCTTCGATCAAATCCAGTGTTCGGCGGGACTCGGCCCAGGCTTCGTCCTGTCGTCCGGTTGCTGCGTGTGCGCGAACGATTGTGACGTGCGCGCGGACGGAACTGACGTGGTCTTCGCGTGATCGGCATAGACCCACGGTCTCCCTGCCCCGTAGGACTGCCTCGACGTAGTCGCGTCGCTCGAGGCTGACCTCGCTGAGTTCGAGGAGAACCGCCACCGTCTGCGCGTGGTCGGCGGGGTGGTGGGTGTGCAGCTCTGCGGCTTTCTGTAGCTGGGTGGCCGCGACGTCGGTGAGGCCTCGCCGACGGGTTAGTCGGCCGAGGTGGAGCAGCGCTTGTGCTCGTCGGCGGTGGTCGGGCAAGCGCTGGAACCCTTCTTCGGCGGCGGTCAGGTGCTCGAGTGCTGCCGCGAGGTCGTTGACGTGGCAGAGGTCGATCCCAAGTTGCAGGCGTGTACGCGCGGCCAGGGCTGGCTCGTCGATGCCGGGCTGCAGCGTCAGTGCTTCATAGGCTCGCGCGGTCGCCAGGTCGTGTTCGCCTGTCGTGCTGTAGTGAGTGGCTTGCAGCAGCAGGGCTTCGGCGAGGCCACGCTGGTCGGCTATCGCGCGAAACAGAGTGGTAGCCAGGTAAGCAGACGTCAAGGTCGCGTCATGGTTGCCGAGGTGATGGTGGAGCTGAGCGAGGCCGGCGTGTGCCTCAGCTTCGCTGCCGCTTTCGTGGGTGGCCACCGCTGCGGCGAGAACGATCTCGTGGGTGTGGTGCCAGTCGTGGAGGCTGTCGCCGATCTCCAGATGCGGACGTAGCGTGCGAAGGATGGCGACGGCGTGACCAAGGTGGGTGGATGCGGCGCGCCGGACGTTCGCGGCCATGCTGGCACGTTCACACTCCAGCAAGGCCTTCGCATCGGAGTAGGGATCGCTGGGGGCGTTGTCCGGGTCGGGTATCTGAATCTCGGTATGCGGGCGGGTGGGGGACAGAGTTTCGGCGATGTGGGTGGCGAGCGTGGCGGTCCAGTCGAGCAGACGGGTCTTGGCGCGGGCCCGGGTGTCGGCGGGGTCCATCTTGATGGCCAGCCGTTCACCTGCAGCCCGTGTCAAAGTGTCCATCGAATAGCCGTCACCGCGCATGTCCACCAGGTGCAGGTCGCTCAGGGCCTTGAGATGGCGGCGTGTCGTTTCCGGGCTGGTGCCGTCCAGCGCCGTCGCTGCAGCGAGGCTTAACGTCGGATCGATATGCATGCTCAAAGTCCGGAACGTCCTGGCCGAGCCGGCGGAGAGGCGGTCGTAGGACCACACGATCGACGCGAGCAACGTCCGGGTGTCGGACTCGCCGGCCAGGAGCAGATCGTCGGGTCTGGGCGGCTGGGTTGAGGTCGTTGTGGTGAGCGCGTCGGCGAGGAGCCGGATCGCTCGGGGCAGACCGCCGGTCAGCTGACTGGCGGCTTCGGCCGTCAGTGTGCTGGCGGGTGTGTACGAGTCCGGGACCAGGGCGGTGAGCAGGCTTGCGGTCTCGGCGGGTGTGAAACGTTCGACGACGAGCCGGTAGGCGCCGTGATCGTTGACCAGGTCAGTGAGGCGGTGTCGGCTGGTCACGATCACCACCGAGGCGGCGCTGCCCGGCAACAGGGGTGTCACCTGTTCGGAGTTGAGCGCGTTGTCCAGAAAGATCAAAACTCGCCGTCCCGCCAGTTTCGTCCGCAGTTCGCGCTCTCGCAGCACCGGGGTGCTGGGCAGGTCAGGCGCGGCGACACCGAACGATTCCAGCAACTCCGTGACGATGGCGTCGGGGTTTCTGGCAGGTGTGGGGGAGTAGCCGGATAGGTCGGCGTAGAGCTGGCCGTCGGGAAACTGCTCCTCGATCATGTGTCCCCAGCGCAGCCCGAGCTGGGACTTCCCGACGCCGACCGGTCCGGTGATCACGACGATGAGCGTCGAGGTCGGACCGTTCATGTGCGCTCTGATCAGCCGCTGTTCCAGCTCGGTGAGGTGTCCGGCGCGGTCGACGAATTCGCTGACCGAGAGCGGCAGCTGTGCAGGCGGGATGGCGCGTAACGCAGCTTGTGTGCGGCGATAGTCGGCGTGTTCGACCAGCTCACGATCCTGGAGAAGCTTGCGGTAGTGCTCTTGCAGTTCCCGGGGAGGGCTGGTGCCGTACGACTCGGCGCAGCGGTCCCGGATCTGTCTCCAGCAGGCGTCGAAATCCTCGAAGTGCCCGAGCCCGTTGAGGGCGCTGAGCCGCAGCGCTGCGAAGGTGACGTCCTGCTCGTGCCGCGCTGGTGCGGCCTCGAGATAGCCCAGTACTTGGTGAAGGTTGCCGCGGTTCAGCTCGATCGTGCACAGGGCCTGGTAACCGGGTAGCAGCTCGCGGTCCTCGAGGTCCTCGCGCTCGCCTTCCATCCAGAGCGTGTCCAGGCCGCTGACGACCTCGCCACGCCACAGGGCTACTGCTTTCTCGAGCGCTGCGGCGGCTCCGTCGAGATCATTCGTTTCGCGCGCCGCTCGGCTGGCCCGGACCAGCTGCTGGAACTGAAGGTAATCGAGGGTGTCCGAGCGCTGAAAGAACGTGTAGCCGCCGTCGTGGGTGAGGATCTCGGCGCTGGCACCGACTGTTCGAAGCGTCTTACGCAGCCGGCTGACGTAGGCCTGCAGCGTCTTCCTCGCGAGCCGGGGCGGGTCATCCCAGAGCGCCTCGATGACAGTCTGGGTGCTCACGAGCTTGCCGTGGCGCATCGCCAGCACACCGAGCAGGAACCGTTCCTTCGCACGCTTGAAGTCGATCTTCTGGCCGTCACGTCGCAGCTCCACGCTGCCCAGGATCTTCAACTCCATTGGGCTCCTCTGTCACCCCACGGAGTGCCGGCCAAGGGACGCGATGACGTGCACCCTAACGCCGGGCAGCCGGGCTGCGCCGCTGGTAACCGCGGCTGTCAAGGATCTGTCCTGTTGATGGCAACCGCAGTGTCAACCTGCAGGCCGCACGATCGGGATCGTACGACCGGCCCAGCGGAGGTGGCCAGATGCCAACACCAGACGACGTCGACTGTCGGGAACAGAACGAACTGATCGTGCACGCGAATCCACGATGTCTGCCCAGTACGGTGCCGGCCGCGGCCGCGAGCTCGAACTCGCGGCGACGCTGGCTGCGACGGCTGCGGACGAACACTGCCGACGTCGCGGTCCAGAAGTCGGCCGATTCCTTGGCCACACCACTGCCGCAACAGCCGGGCCCGGCTGCACTACATCGGACCATCATGGCTGTTGACGTTGAAGAATTCTCCTCCCCGTGGCGCACCAACGCCGACCGCCTCACCGTCCGCTCCGGGCTCTATGAGGCCGTCTACTATGCGCTGCTGAACTCCGGAGTCGTCTGGGAGGACTGCCACCATGCCGATCTCGGCGACGGCATCCTCGTGCTCGCTCCATCCACCTACCCGAAGGCCGTCTTCAGCGAACAGGTGGTTCCGGTCATCGCCCGGGCACTGATCGGCTACAACGAGGAACACTTGCCCGCTGAACAGATCCGACTCCGCCTAGTACTTCATGCCGGTGAGGTCACCTACGACGCCTACGGAGCGACCGGCCAGGCGATCGTTCACGCGTTCCGCCTGCTCGACTCCCCGGCGATCAAGCAGGAACTCGCACAGTCACCGGGAAGTCTGGCACTCATAACGTCGGCATGGTTCTACGACGAAGTCATCCGCCATAGCGCTGTCAGCCAGCCTGACCGGTACGTACGGGTCATGATCCACGTCAAGGAAACCGTGGCACCCGCGTGGATCTATGCCAAGTACGGTGACGGCCCTTTCGGAGATCTGCGGCAACCCGGCTGAAGATCGATGAGTCAACGCCGCCACCTCATCTGAGACCGAACTCGCGGGCAAGATTTACCTGGTCTGACATACGAGCGGTGTAACCCGGGTTGTACGGTTCAGGGACTCACCGGCGCCGAGTTGCTGGTGGCCGGCGGTGCGTCCCAGCTCTGATCTCGCTCAGTCGGGCACGACCGGCAGGTGGAACCGCATGCGCAGGCTATGGTCCAGCGGTTCGGCGGCGACCTGCCCGCCGGCTGGTCGGCCTCGGCCGCGTTGAAGCTGGCGACGTCGCGGGGCCATCTGCATCACCTGCTCCTGGAACGAGGGCACCCCGAGTGTCCGGTCCAGGGAGTCGGCCAGCAGCTTCGGGACATGCGTCGGCTGGTGCCGCTATGCGTAGCGTTCAGCGGCGCCGCGTCCGCGAAGGAGCTGTGCGACTAACGCCGCTCCGCGACCAGCCACACCAGTTTGCGGAACTGGCCCGGCTCCAGCCCGGTGAACGGGCAGTCCGCTCCGGCCACAACACTCGGATCGCTTGCACCACAGGAATATGATCGGTCTGCCGGACACCGGGTACGAGACATCCCTTAGGTCAGGCTCAACACGACACCGGTCTGACCCGCCGGGACTTCGCCGTGATGGGGAATCACGGTTCCGGCCGCAAACGTCTCGATGATCAGCATCGGCAGCCCGGGGTTGTGCACGAACCCGGCGCCGTTGGTCTCTCGGCGTCTCGGCGGTGCGTAGCCGGCGGCGACAGCCGCGTCGATCTGGGCTTGGAGAACTTCGGCGTTTTCACCATCTCGAAGGGTAATAACCCCCAATACCAATGGTCCGTTGGCGCCTTTGCCGCCCGAGAACGCGTCCCTCAGGACGACGCCGTTCCGCGCGCCGATGCGATCCGCGACCGCGGAGAGGTACGTACCTCGCTGCCTGCGCTTGCGCCCGAAGACCATGGTGCCAGGCTATCTCGTGGTTTAGCTCTGTAAGCTGCCGAACGCTGAACTCGCGACGATCGCTGTGCTCAGGATGCATGACCCTAGGTATGCGCCGCGGTCACAAGCTCGTGTCCGCCGAACGAGCGGGTTCCGCCAGTGGACTACATCTCCGCTCCGAACCGTAACACATGTGTGCGTCGAGTCGTCTCCATCGATGTGGCCACGAGCATGTCCGCTGCTTTCCTCCCGAGCCGGGAACTGCGGCACGTCTCGGCGCACTTTGCGCAATAAGGCGATGGAGCCAGCAACCTGGTGTGCTCGGAATCAGGCAGGGAAAGGAACGGCAGTGGGGGAACCGGGTGGCGAGCAGGTCAGCGTGAGCGGAGTCGACCGGCTACGCCGGGACAGCGAGCTGGCCGCGGCCGAGGCGCTGGGCAGCCGGGCCGTGGACGCGTATCCCCGGGACCCGGCCGCCTGGGTCGCACTCGGGCGGGTCAAACTGGCCCAGCACCTGCTCGAGGACGCGCTCGCCTGCTTCGAGCGGGCATTGCGCTGCCCTGAGCCGACACCGGAGGCAGCAGCCTGGCAGGTCGCGGCCTTGAGCCGGCTCCGGCGCTTCGACGAAGGACGAGAAGCGGCCGAGGCGGCCCTTGACCGGTTTCCGCGCAGTCCGGACATTCTCGTCGCTCATGCCCGGTCGTCGATCGACCAGTACGAATGGGCGGCGAGCCTGCCCATCTTCGACCAAGCGCTGGAAATAGATCCTCACCACGCACAGGCACTGAAGTGGCGGGCTGCGGCTTTGCTGTCACTTCGGCGGTTCGACCAGGCAGAGACCGCCGCGCGGGAGGCTGTCGACCGATGCCCGGGCGAAGCCGACCTCCTCGTGCGGACGGGCTGGATACACGCAAATCAGTATCGTTACGAAGACGCCCTGGCGTGGTTCGAACGAGCCTTGGAAGCCGACCCCCGTCACAGTTGGGCTTTACGATCAAGGGTGAACGTCCTGCGACGGTCTCGGAGGTTCGCCGAGGCTGAAGTGGCCGCACGGGAAGGCATTGAGCGGCGCCCTGCCGACCCCGGCCTCATGATGCGAATGGCTTGGCTGCGTGATGACCAGTACCGGTACGAAGACGTCCTGGCCTGGTGCGACCGCGTGCTGGAAGTCGTTCCCCGCGACAGCTCGGCGTTGGCTTGGCGGGTCAGCGCTTTACGGTCATTGCGAAAGTTCGGTCAAGCAGAGGCTGCCGCACGTGAGTCCATCGACCGGCGCCCCAACGAACCGATCCTCCTGGTCCAGATGGGTTGGGTGCACGGCGACCAGCTCCGAGACGAGGACGCTTTGGGCTGGTTTCAACGCGCCTTGGAGATCGACCCCCGTCACGATTGGGCTTTGCGGTCGAGGACGGCAGCTCTACGACGGCTGCGAAGGTTCGACGAGGCGGAGTCGGCCGCACAGGAGAGCATCGACCGGCGTCCCGACAGCGTGGACGCGTTGGTACAGGTGGGCCGGTTGTACGATGACCAGTTCCGCTACGAAAAGGCGCTGAAGTGGTATGACCGTGCTCTGGAACTCGATCCTCGCGACGCGTCGGCGCTGGAGTGGCGAGGAACGGCACTGCGTCGGCTGCTGAGGTTCGACCAAGCCCAAACTGCCTTGCAAGAGGCCATCGAGCTGCGCCCCGACGCACCCAACCTCCTCATCGAGATGGGCTGGGTACACAGCGACCAGTCCCATTACGAAGACGCCTTGACGTGGTTCGAGCGGACCCTGACCGTCGATCCACGTCACGGCAAGGCGTTGGAGTGGCGAGGGAAGGCACTGCGCTGGCTGCGACGGTTCGAGCAAGCCCAGATCGCCTTGCAAAAGGCTATCGAGCTACGACCTGACGAACCCGGCCTTCTGGTGGAAATGGGGTGGGTGAAGCGTGACCAGCTTCAGCACGAAGAAGCATTGACTTGGTTCCAGCGAGCTCTCGACATCAACCCGGACCACGACCGGGCACTCCGCTCGCGGATATCGGAGCTGGGAGCGCTGAGAAGGTTCGATGAGGCGGAGACTTTCGCACGGGAAGCCATCGACCGGCTTCCGCTCGATGTGCTCATCATCCTTCAGATGGCCTGGCTTTGTGAAGATCAGTTTCGCCTTGAAGACGCTCTGACCTGGTACACCCACGCCTTGGAAGTCGACCCGCGCGATGCCTCGGCGTTGACGTTCCGGATCTTGACCCTGCGGTCATTGCGAAGGTACGACCAAGCGGAAGCCGCGGCACAGGAAGCGATCGAGCTACGTCCTGACGATCCTGGCCTCTTGGTGGCAATGGGCTCGGTACACAGCGACCAGTTCCAATACGAACAAGCCCTGACCTGGTTCCGACGCGCTCTCGACATCGACCCTCGCAACGGCTGGACACTCCAGTCGCAGGTAGCGGCGCTGCAATCGCTGCGAAGGTTCGACCAAGCGGAAGCCGCGGCACGGGAAGCGATCGAGCTACGTCCTGACGATCCTGGCCTCTTGGTGGCAATGGGCTGGGTACACAGCGACCAGCTCCAATACGAACAAGCCCTGACCTGGTTCCGACGCGCTCTCGACATCGATCCTCGCCGCAGCTGGGCGCTGCGGTCGCGGGTGGTTATCTTGCGCCGGCTGCGCCGCTTCGATGAAGCCGAAGCGGCCGCAAGCGAAGCCATCAAGCTCCGCCCCGACGAACCTGACTATCTTGTCGAGATGGGCTGGGTACACAGCGGCCAATTCCACTATGCCGATGCGTTGACATGGTTTGAACGCGCTCTGGAGATCGACTTACGGCACGCCCACGCGCTGGAGTGGCAGGTGACCGCTCTGCGGAAACTGCGGCGATTCGACGACGCCGAAGCTGCCGCGCGGAAAGCCATCGAGCTGCGTCCCGACCTTCCAGATCTCCTCATGGAGATGGGATACGTTTACGATGACCAGCTACGCTACGAGGAGAGTCTCGGGTGGTTCGACCGGGCGCTCGCTCTGGATCACAACCACGTCGAGTCGATCACCGCACGGTCGGGCGTGTTGCGCTCGCTGCGCCGGTTCGACGAAGCCGCGCAGCATGTGACGAGCGCGCTCGAGCGAATGCCGTGGGAACGCACGCTCCGCAGCGAGCTGGTTTGGATCCATCACGACAACCGTCAGCTGGACGAAGCGGAACGCGTCGTCAGCCGGCTGCGAGCCGACAGCGGGAGCCCCCGCGAGCAGGCGGAGGCACTTTCCCAGGCCGGGTGGGTCCGCTTCGCCGCGGGGGAATACCGGATCGCCACCGAGTTCTTCCGGGCCGCGCGCGAAAAGAATCCCGAGAACCTTAGCTATCGGTTCGGCCTGGCGTGGTGTCTGGTCCGGCATGTGACGCCACAGGCTCGTGACGAAGCCGAACAACTGTGTTTCGCCGTGCTGGACGAGAATCCGGTGAACCATTCGGCGCATACGTGCCTCGGTGTGCTGAACTACCAACGTCAGCGGTTCACCCAGGCGGAACAACACTTCCGGAAAGCCGTCGAGTTGGACGACCACCACGCGAGTCACGTCGATCTCGGTGCCTTCTACTCGCAGCTCGGCCGGTTCGACGAGGCGGAGCAGTACCTCAACGCCGCGCTCGAACGCGACTGGTACGACGCACAGGCCCATGTGGAACTGGGCCACCTCCAGATCCAGCGCGACATCGAGGACCCGTCCGCGAAACAGGGCGCCGACGCCGTGCGCCACTTCCGCCAGGCCAGACAGATCGATCCGGCCAACGGCAGCGCCAGCCTGGGGCTCGCGCTCGCCCTCACCAGATCGGCAGGCGACTTCACCGAATCCGAGGAGGTACTCCATCAGGCTCTCCGCCGCCCGGACTGCGACCTGCCCCGCTGGCAACTGCTCGTGGCCTTGGCGAAGTTGCTGATCGGACGAGGCGACGCCACCCAGGGGCGCCAGTTCTACACCGACGCCCTCGCACACGCGCAGGAAGCCATCGCGCGAGCGGCCGGCGAGGCGGAGCCGTACTTCGTCGCCGCGGTCGCCCGCTACAAGCTGGCGGAGACCGCCGGCGATTTTCCCGCGAAACCCGCTCAACGGCGCCGAGCCGTCCGTGATCTGCGGCGCTGTGTGCAGATCGACCCGGGAAACGTCGAGGCACAGCGCAGCTTGCGGATCATGGAAGAAAGCCTGCGGATCACCCGGAGCAGCACGAGGGGCAGCGTTGTCGTCGTCAGCATCGGCGTAGCGACCCTCTTGGCCTTGTGGATCGCGTTCTTCCTCTCCAACAAGATCACCGGGGTCATGCTGATGACTCTCACACCGGTACTCGTCGGCTTGGTGGTCATCGGGCTGGTCCTGCCGTTCCTGATCCGACTAAAGCTCCCCGGCGGCGTCGAAGCAGACCTGACAGCCAGCATCCGGCAGATCTCGTCCGGCCCCACCGGCGAAGAGACCTTCGGTCCAGGTCGCTTCAACGTCATCGCTGCCACCACTGGTCCCAAAGGACAACTCCCTCGGTTCTGATCCGATGCTGCGGGCGAGACTGCGCTCTGGGAGGTTTGCGAGCGCGGCCACGGACGTGCGAGTGAGCGGCGCAGCCACTCCTGGAAGTGGCGAGCCTCTTGGACGCCAACGGCATCCCCACCGAGCTGTTCGCCTCGGAGGCGGTTATGAACTACCTCCGCGCCACTGCAGATGACCAGGTGACCGCGGAGCAGGCGCGCGATGGCTTGGGGTGCCTGAACCGGCTGAGTCTGATCAGCCTCGATCCTTCACCGACAGCGGGAACCGTCCGCGCGCATGCTCTCGTGCAGAGAGCCACGCGCGAGGCCATGCCCGCGGATCGGCTCATGATCGTCGCTCAGGCGACGGCGGACTCGATCGTCCAGGTCCTACCAGATCTGATATTAGAATTGGGCACCTCTGCTGCTAGTGACGGTTACGTGCAGTTGCTGGCCGAGCTGGTGCGGGACTACATCGGCGCCCGAATCCCCCGAAGGTCGGGGTTACGCGGTCGAAAAGGTCTTGTTTGGCTTGCGAACGTCTGCGTCGAGAGCGCGGAAGGTATGCAGGCCTGGAAGCGGCAGTGCGGCTTGCGCATCCGCTAGAAGACACGCAGCTGAAGTCGCTGATAGCGCATTGGCACGTAAACAAGCACGTATACAGAAGTTTTTTTGCGCGATCCGACGGTATCTATTGATCATGCGGGGCCGGTGCGGAACAGCACGTCAGTATGAGAATGCTTTATCGGCCGCAGACCGCCTGATTGCTGGCTTCGAGCTGTAACCTGTCAGGGCGTCGCGGCCAAGGTGAGCTTGAGTCTGTGGGTGAGCTCTGGCCGGCCTAACCGCGCGACGAGCGGCTCCGACGAAGCAGGCCCACCGCCCCCACCGCACCCACCGTCAGCAACGCTGCACCCAGCACGCCGAGCGCCACGATCATCGCCACCGTGCCGGCGGTCAGCTGCGGTGGATCGCAGGTGAGCTGTCCGACATGCTCGTACGCGCACCAGTACAGCCCACCCCGGGACGAGGTCACCACCTCCGGCGCCGGGTCCAGCGCCTGCTGCGCTGACCACCACACCAGTCCCGCTGCTGCCATCGTCACTACGCCCGATGCCATGAGCGACGCCCACAGCCATCTGCGCACCACTTACCTCCAACGACGAGGGGCTCACAACGCAGTCTACCGACCACATAAGGTGATATGCGTCTGGTCCGTAATCGGTGTTTCCCGCGTTGTTGATCAGTAGGGTTCGGCTCCCGGCCAGCGGTCACCGAGCGTGATGGCGAACGCGTTGATTGCTGGCTTCCAACGCATCGTCCGACGGGCGCGGCCGGTCCCGGTCGGATACAGGCTGCGGGTCACGAGGTACAGGCGCTTCATCGTGGCTTAGGTTCAAGGCGTCGGCGCAACACCTGTCATGACGTGGGGTTTGCGTTCGGACGTCCGGCGATATCGGTCGAGCTTCAGTGCTCGTTCTGGAAGTGGATCCGCGGAGGTGAGATCATCGACGTCGCGCGGCGGTCGGCGCGTTAAAGACCGTCGGCTGGCGGTGGTTCCGTGAGCCTGACGTAGTGATGCCACCACAGCGGCCTGAGTCCTCGAGCTCTGCGCCAATTAATCCGACTATGTTGCATTGGTCAGTTTGCGTTTTGCGCGTGTTCCGCGACTATTTTGGGATTGAGTTCCCAAGCGGTGATTCTGTTGTTTATGTCCACTGATGTGAGCTGGTGTCTGCTTTCTCCAAAAGCTACCGACTTGGGAAAGCTCTGAGTTGTCAGTGTTGCTGTCGTACGAGGAGCTTTCCTGTCCGAGATGTCGATGAGCTGTACGGTGTTGAAGGAGCTAAAGAGCACGAGGGTTCCGTCGTCGCTAAATTTAGGGCGGTTCCCGCCTGGCGCTACAGGTAGTTGCGTGATTCGAAGTGGATGAAATATGTCGCGCGTATCCCATAAATAATATCGTTGATCCGATATGTCAGAATCGCTTCTTGTGATCAAGGTCTGGCCATCACGGCTGACGGCGCTGATCTCTCCGAGTGTGCGCGGAAGTTCGCTGGTGCCGCTCGAAGGGGGCTGGCTGGTGTGGTTCCATACTTGGTAGCCGCGATTGCCAGTCTTCCTGATGAACATGGTTCCCGCTGAGCCGAGAGTGAGTGCCTCCGGTTTCTCGGGGAGTCCAGTTACCTCGCGAGGTTGGCGTGGCCTGGTGATTTCCCAAATCCCCGTAGTGGCGCCTTCATGGGACGGATGGCCTGTCAGCAGGGCGCCGTCTGGGCTGAATGCCGGAGCTCCGTCGTTGGGAACTGACGACAGTTCCGTCGGGCTGCGGGGATTGGAGACATCGAACAGGCGTGTCGAATGGATGGCCTCGCTGACGGTCAGCAGGTGGCCGTCGGGGCTGAAGGCAAGGGATGCTTGAGCGCTTGTATCTGTTGTGAACGTGGCCAGCAGCCGGATCTGCGGGATTTGCCATAAACTTACGATGCCGATAAGGTTGACGGCTGCGGCGATGTGACCGCCGGGCTGGATCGCGACATCACCCTGAGATGCGGGATCGCTGGTGATGCGTACCTCCTTGCTTCCGGCGGCGGACAGGAGAGCATCACGCGCCTCGTCGGTCGGGGCGACGCTATAGGCGGCCAGGCCGAGGCGCACTGCCGGTCCCGTGTCGTGGTTGGTGTAGAGGGCGAGCGCTTCGGTGGCCATCTGCCGAGAACTCAGGATCCGCTCCTGGGCGAGTGTGTGCTCGCGCTGCTGGACGGCGACGACAGCGACAGCAGAAACCGTCACAAGAAGGACGATGAGGGCCGCGACGAGCCAGCGCAGTTGCCTGTTACGGCGCCGCTGCTGCGTGTGTTCGCGGGCTTCGGCTTCGCGGCTCGCCTCGAGGAACTGCAGTTCTCGAGGTGTCAGCCCATGGTCGGGGTCCTGAGACCATGCGTAGGCGACAACCAGCCGCGCGCCGCGCAGCAGGCCCCCCGGATCGCGAGCTTCTGCTTCCCAGAAGCCAGCCGCGTCGGCAATGTGACGATGGATGCGTCGACCGTCGCGGTCGGTGGCCAGCCAGCCCCGCAGTCGCGGCCACGCCCTGATAAGCGATTCGTGAGCGAGATCGACGAATGTGGCGCCAAGGGTGATCAGTCGGGCATCGACCAATCGGTCGAGCACGACGTCCAGATCTGGATCGGTGGGGTCGAGTTCGTCGCGCGGGATGCGGCGTTTCGTGTCCTCGGTACCGTCACCGATTGCGGTCAGGCGCAGCAACAGCTGCCTGGCGGCACGCTGCTGGGCAGCGTCCATCGTCTCGTAGAGCTGTTCGGCGGTGCGGGCCAGGCCACCGGCGATTCCGCCGGTGGCCTGGTACCCGGCCAGGGTCAGTCGGTTGCCGCTGCGCCGCCGCCACGTCTCCCGCAACGCGTGGGACAACGCCGGCAATACGCCGGCCTGCCCCTCCACCTCCGCCACCAGCTGCGCCACCAGCTCACCCTCGACCGAATAGCCGGCTCGGACGGCCGGCTGGACGATCGCGTCGCGCAGCTCACCCGCCGTCATCGGACCGAGCAGCACCTGGGCGTCGGTCAACGCTGCAGCCAGGTCGGGGTGCCGGGCACAATGGGCGTAGAAGTCCGCCCGCACCCCGACCACGATCCGGCATCGTCCCCCGTCGGCGGCAACAGCCGTGAGCACGGCGTCGAAGAAGCCCGTGCGTTCCTCCTGGTCGGTGCAAAGCGTGAAGACCTCCTCGAACTGGTCGATGATCATGATCAGTTCATCCTCTGCCGCGCCGGCGAGTGCCTGGCGGATGGCCAGGTGCAGGTTGCGCGCGTCGGCACGTAGCTCGGTATACAGCTGTGCGGCTGTCGCCCCGGTCAGCACGGCGAGCTGCACAGCACATTCCTCCAGCGGCCGCGAGCCTGGCGTGAACAACACCTCCCGCGACTGAGCAGTGGAAGCCCGAAGACGAGGCAGCAGGCCGGCGCGCAACAGGGACGACTTCCCCGAGCCCGAAGGGCCAAAAACCGCGAGAAAGCGCTGCTGGGCCAAGCGGCCCGCCAATTCGTCCACCCCCCGGTCGCGGCCGAAGAACCGGGCGGCATCCCCGGGCTGGAAGACCGTCAGCCCCACATACGGTGACTCCACGTGGTCCCCATCCGCGCCATCAGAGTGCGGACAGGCCTCCGCGGCGAGCGTGACAGCAGTGTCGTGCCAGCGTCGTTCCCATGCCACCACGTCCCCACCACAGGCCCTGACGTATCCCAAAGTCACCGCTAGGGAGGGCAGCTTCTTGCCGCCGGCTGCGTCGGACAACGTACTGGCCGAATAGTGCGCCCGCTGTCCCAGCTCCCGGTACGTCGGACTCCCTGCATCCTTACGCAGTCGCCGCAAACCGACCGCGAACTGCGACAACAGCCCACCATCATGATCGAGCGGCTGTTCCCGGCGCGGCATAAGCCACCACCTCCCCACCCGCATCCCAGTCTCCGCAGAATGTTGTTCGCTGTCGAGATCCCGGCGCCGAACAACCCTGACAGGCTAAACCAGAGCAGGACAACAGCCAGGACGCCCGCAATGCGTCACCAGCGAGAAAGCGAGCGTCGCCCGGCTGGAGTGGCAGCATGCAAACAATTACTTTGCGTAATCGTGATCAGGTTGGCTGCGTCAGCAGCCCGCAGCACACCATGAGATCGGCGGTGCGGCCTGCCCAGCGCCGCGCTTATCGGAACTGAACTTGGCAAACAGGGAAAGGAGAAAAATGAGGTACATCAATCGGCGACTCGCTACCACGGTCGGCGTACCTGCTCGGCACCGCCATCGACGGCCAGGCCGGTGCGAACACCCGTAGAGCGGTGACCACCTTCCAGAAGACCAAGAACCTAGCGGCAGACGGTGTCGCCGGGCCGCAAACCTGGCAGGCACTTCTGTGCTAGTGGAACAACGGATGATGGGAGAGAAACATGTCGATCGGAACCAGCGCGCTCGCGGGGCGAATGACAAGGATCACCACCACCGGCGCGGCAGCGGTGGCCCTGGCCGCGGTCAGTGCACTCGGTGTCGCCACACCGGCGAGCGCCGCTCTCGCCGCACCACAGGGCTTTTTGCGGGCGCTACGTACCAGCAAACTCGGACGCCGCGGTGGACCACTGGCGCTGGCGGCCACGTTGGCCGTTGCGTTGCTCGCCGCGATGGCTGTCGCCGCACCAGTCCACGCTGCAACACAGAGTGACCGTTTCGACGTGCAGATGTCTTCCGCACACCTGACCGCCGCGCAGCGCGCGACGCTGAAGGCGGAGGTCGCCACGTACGTGACGTCGACAAACGGCAACCAGACGGCGGCCAACGTCGTCGCCTTCGCCGGCGGCGAGGTACGCATCGCCCTGCCCGGCGAGGCGTACCCGCGCGACTTCGCCCTGCCGGAGGTCGTCAACCCCGACCCGGACCCCTGTCTGACTGGCCCCGTCGGCAGCGGCTACTTCTGCGCGTACCAGGGCTCCTCTTACGCAGGAACCGAATACGCCTGGTACCACTGCGGCACGTACTCGATCCCTTTCCACCACGGCGGGTCGTGGATCAACGATCAAAGCTCCGGCACTGTCGCAAGGATGTACAACTCCAGCGGAAAGGACATTTTCAACACCCCGCCCGCATACAGCTCCGACGCGAACGCAGACTGGTGGCCGGTGTGGCAGGTGAAGAACTGCTGAACTGATTCGCCACCGATCGACGGCTCGCTCCGGAACGACGCGCCGGGGCGAGCCGTCAGCCTTGAGACATCTATGGGGAAAGGCACATCTGGTGCAGCGTCGGGTCCGGTGTGATGGGCGGCCCGCCGTCGCCCGTCAGGAGCAGGACGGCGATCAAGCCGGTGGCCGGGCCGATGAAGGCGGGCAGGACGTCGTGCACCGGCCGGTCACGACGTCGCGGTCGCGTTCGTCGGAGCACGGCGGCACGTTTACCGAGAGCCGGCCCTTCTTCAATGCCGCGCCGACGCGGTCGACGCTACGGGGGATCCGGCGCAGCACCGACAGCAGCGCCGGCGTCTCGTCGACCACGGTGCGGCGCACCGAATCCGGCCGCACCCGGGCGCCGACCTGCTCGACGGCGAACGCGCGGGAATCGGCCACGACGTCGAACCCGGGGACCAGCGCGGTGAGGGTGCCCGCCACCGTGGTGAGCGCGCCGAACATCGCCGCCATCGGCGGCGGCACGCTCAGCCGGAAATCCGCGACCACCCGGAACAGCCCGGTGAACCGCACGTACGGCTGCTGCGAGTGCTTCGCGTTGTCCGTACATACCGCCCATCGCCCCCTCGATCGGAGCTAGAGCCTCTGACGCCGTTCAGGCCGTGTCAAGGCGTACCCTGCCCGATCGCATGGCCGCCACACTGATGGCCTTCAGCGCCCGAGCGACGACCACGGCGGGTGATGCACTTGGGAGTTGCTGGTCGGCATAACGGTGATTACCGGGCTGCTCAGGTCATGTGCGGCAGGAGCAAAGGCTTCCGGTGGCTCGAGAAAGCGGACGTAGCTCTGGTGGCGGCCCCTGCCAGCGGCTACAGAAACACGCCCTACCGCACTGCCTGGGCTATCGGGCGCGCGGCAGGTGCACCCAGGCGGAAACCTCCCCCTGCTTGAGGGGCACGGTCGCGGGAAAGTACTCATCGGGGTCGATGGCCCCGTAGCCGTGACGCACGACGCCGTCGTGGATTTCGTGGGAGACCATGAGAGCCAACGGCTGTTCGGGATGTTGGCGCAGGTTGTCGCGCAACAAGTCGGAGTTCAGCAAACCGTATGCATCGTTGAGCGCGCTGCCGAAGAAGTCGTACTCGTCGCGGAAGAGCTCGCCGGAATCGACGACCACCCGCAACCGCATGTGGGCTCCAGGCAGAGCGCTGCTGTTGTAGGCCATGAGTTCACGGGTCAACGCCGGGATCAGCGGGTCGATCAGGCGGTTCTTCGGCGTACCCGGGAACAGGTAACGCAGGCTGTCCCCGGCGGCCTCGGGCGGCTGCAGCGGCGTCACTCCGGCATGCTCGATCGCCGCGGTCACCATGTGGCGCAGCTCTGTCCGGAGCACACCCTTGATCTTGTCGGGGCGGGTGCCGTGGTTTTCGATGTCCACGAGCAGCATGCTGACGTGGTGCAGGTCGCCCGAGTCGAGTGACGTCTTAGGCGGGGGCGGCGAGGCTTGCGGCGGATCGGCCAAGCGTATGCGCGCTGGGAAGCTCAGCCCATTCGTCTTTACCAGGATCTGGCGGAAGCGCGACGGGTCGATTCCCCGAGCAGCGTGCGCGATCACGCTCTCGTAAAGGTACTCGGACACGATCATCGCCAGATCGGCGTCCGTCAATTGGAGCGCCGTCCGGAGTTCAGCCGAATGCAGCAGCTGGAGCGTCGTGGACAGGCTGTCTCCGAAGACGCCGTGCTGGTCTCGGACAACCTCTCCGGCGTGCATGGCGACGCGAAGCTGGGCGCTGAGATCAGCGTCTCGGCGATCGCCCGAGCCGCAGGCGTCGACCGCACGTTCCCCTATCGCCACACTGACCTGCTCGGTCAAGTCCACGCCGCGCAGGCCAACCCGCCGCGGCGGACGGCGACGGACCCGCGGTGAGCCGGGCATCCCTGCAAGCCGACCTGGCCAACACGCACGGCCAGATCACCCGCCAGGCCGCCCACATCCGACAGCTGAAGAAGAAGCTCTCCGAGCTGCTCGGCGACCAAGCATGGCGTGAGTCCGGCCTCGGCGCACCGACGGACATCGAGCACCTGCAGCGCCAGATCACCCATCTTGAGCAACAAGTTGTCGACCTCCGCGGCCAACTCGAGGAGCGTGACCAGGAGTTGGATGCCGCACGGACGGCCAACCGGGAACTCATCGCCAACCTGAACCGACGCGCCTGACAACCGACGCCGTCGGGGAGAGGCGACTGCCTCCGTGATGCCGGGTGTTGGTGCCAGCTTCGGCATATCTGAGAATCTGAGAAGGCCTCCCGCGCCAACGGGAGACCTTCTCACCCCGATGCTCGTCCGGACCAACAGACTGCCTCGGGAACTTGAGGGAGCCGGAGTCCATGCTCCGGTCAGCTGACCTACAAATTCACGCGCCGCGCGGCGCGAGCATTAGTTCATCACGGGACGTTGTTGTTCGGTATGCCTGGACGTTCGCCGGACGTCCGACAAACGCGTGAGGCCCCTGACCTGGGAAATCGCTCCTTCGGAACGAACGCCCCGGACGGTCGGTCGCGTTCGTTCGAACGCGGCGGCCCTGTCCACGCCCACGAGAGTAGCGGCTCTGGACGCCCACGGATGAAGATTGCAAACAACACAGCCCCAGATGGGCTACCGCAGGCGACGGGGTTGGGCCATCATCAGCGGTGAGCAGTTGCCCCCTCTCTGTCAGCGCCAACTGGCGGAGAACACCACGGAGTGGCTGCTCGCCCTGATTGCTCGTCCGGACCACTACATCCCGAAAGGGTGCTGCCCGATGCCGTTCCGTTTCGTCCGCTGGTCATTCAGCGGCTGCCTGCTGTTCCCCTCACCCGCGGCGCAAACCAGAGTTTTGGTCGTGGTGCTGGCGTTCGTGCTGGTGCTGCTGTTCCGCGGTTATGACCTGCCCACCACGCTGGCCCTGCTCGGGAGTGCGGGACTGGTGACTGCGCAAGTCAGCCAGCACCTGATGCGCCCCCGGCTCGCGCCGGCGACGCTCCCACCGTCGGCGTCCTGACCTCCCTATCGATTAGGACATCAACGATGGGACGCCGGGAACGCCCGATCGACCCGCGCGTGAGCGGTCCGCTCGCGGAGTTTGCCGACGGTCTTCGGCAGCTTCGCGGGCAGGCCGGCCTCTCCTACCGCGAACTGGCCCAACACGCGCACTACTCGGCCTCGGTGCTCTCCGAGGCCGCCTCCGGCATGTCACGCCCGAGCCTGGAAGTCACCCTGGCCTACGTTCGCGGCTGCGGCGGCACCGAACAAGAGCTCAAGCAGTGGGCACAGGCCTGGCAGCTCCTCAACGAGCAGTTCACCACGAAATCCGAACTCCAGCCGCCCCGGGTCCGCGCGGCGATACTGCGCAGATCCCCACGTCAGGTCCAGATGCGGATCCCCGCCACCGGGGCCAAATCGGCTACCCCCATCTCCCTCCCGGATCCACGGACCGCCACGACGATCCCGGAGTTCACCGCGCAGCTGCGGCTGCTCAGGGAACGTCTCGGCCTGTCCTATGCCCAGCTCGCGGAGAGAACCCTCAGCGACTATCCCCTTTCCAAGAGCACCATCCACGCGATGCTCACCTCCAACCGGCTGCCGCAGCCAGGGCACCTCCGCGCCGTGATCAACGCCTGCGGCCAGGAAGATCACCTGGATGCCTGGCTCGGCACCTTGCACAAGCTCCTAGCCCAGACCTACGCCGCAGAAGTCGCCAGCCCGCAGGAGTCCGCGGAGGCTTCTCCCGCCGACGGACCTACTCCAGCTTCAACATCCGACGACGCCGGCAACCAGGTCTCATCAAGCTCGTCCTGGACGAAGTCACACTTCGCGATCTTGGCGGTAGTGGCGACTGTGGTCTTCGTGCTGGGCTGGCTGGCCGGGATGCTCATGACGCAGCTCTAGGCCCTGCTTGCGCTGGGGAAGAAGCTCTCCGAGCTGCTCGGCGAGCAGGCCTGGCGGGAGTCCGGGCTCGGTGCACCCTGCCCCACACAGCAGTCGAACTAAGTCAATGCACCACCCCTGTTCCAGACCGAGAGGTCACCGCGAACCCGAACAAAGCAGCAGAGTCACCGCTGCTTCGTCGGCTTCGCCCGACCCGGCCGGCGCCGCACCACTGCGGGAGAGCCGAGCACCAACCGCAGCACTTCGGTCGCCCGCTCGGCTCGAACAGAATCACGCGATAGGACCGCCATCAGACCAGCGAACAAGGTCACGATCGCCCTCACTCCTGAGCGGAGGGCTGCAAGCACGACGACGATCGTCACTGGCACAGCAGTAGCGATCTCCAGCGGAGCACCCATGGCGCTGTTCTCCTCGCATCACGAAGAAACAGCGCCTGCACCCAAGGGCGAACCGGGAGCGCAGCGCGTTCGCCTCGCTCAACCAGCCACACAAAAAGAACAGACGGCTTTCTTGTCACAGCCAGCATGCCAGCCCGAGCAGACACCAGCGAGTTCGAACAGCGACATCACTCGCCCGGCCCAATAGACGACGCCGGACCGCGAAAAGCGGTTCCGGAGCGGCTGGCCGGGACTGGGAGACGCCAGCCCCGGCCAGCTTGCTCGGCTCACTCGCCCTCGTTCTCACCGTCCTCGCCCTCGCGGCGACGCTTGATCCAGGCGACGACGATCTTCTCGATCGCCCCGACCACGGCGATGGCGACGGGCACTGCCGCCGGAACGATGACTGTCACGAGGTCAGTCGACATGAAGGTCTCCTTGGACCCGGTGAAGCCCACCCGAAACTTGGGGACTTCCTCAAGTCTTCGCTGGAGACAGCGGCGGTTTGACAGTATTCACCGGGCCACCGAGACGAAATCGTGACCTACCGAACCCGGGTTCCGAAGGTCGCAACCGAACCTAGTCCTCTGGGTTGACGATCCTCTCCTGCGCTGGCGGCCACCCAGGACGAAACAGTGAGTCGAAGAAACCCGCGACTCGCCTGCCGCCGTCAGCGCCCGACACGATCACGCTCACACAGGTCGCGGACGCGCCGGCCGCAAAGAAGGGCTTGCCGCGGTCATCCACGTCGAGGTCTGCCATGACGAACAGCCGCACCAGTTCAAGGTCCACGCCGATCGGGCGCGGGCGGGAACCGGTTCCCAGTTGATCGAGGCTGGCCACACCCATCGCTTCTCTGATGGTCCGGATCTCGACTGAGCGCATGTTGATGAAGAGGCCGTCAGCGGGGTCCGCGCGCAGCAGTCGCTCGGTCAAGCCATCGCGGTCAAGCCCTCGCGCACAGGAATCCGAGAGAACTCCTGGGTTATGAAAGATCCACATCTGCGCTAAGGCCAGGCGGAGTTCCTCCGACATCATGGTCCACGCGCGATCAACATCGTCAGCCAGAACCGCACCAACCCAATCCCGAGCGAACCGCCAAGGTCCGGTGGCGACCTCGGCGCGCTCTTCCGGAGCCAAGTCGGGGAAGTCAGGATCTTCCATACCCGGAAGTCGCGGGCCAGCGTGAGAACGTTGCATCGAGACAGCGAGCCACCTTGCACGACACCTGTTGCGATCGCTACAGTTGATCAACATAGCCACTGAGCTGCAGAGCCTCTGTTGAGGAACCCGCCTCGCGCTGCAGACCCCCGGAGAAGCGGCGTTTTGCAGTTTGGCGCACGCCAACCGGAGTGGACACCGAGCACGTGTAACCCAGCCCGAGCGAAGCACTTAATAGACGTTCAACGGGCGCGCCTGTCCGAACCGGGCACCTGGCGGTCACTACCCAGCCAAGATCAAGACGAAGTTGCCGTTCCGGCAGGCGGCGCCACACAACGTGTACGCCTTGTCATGCGCTGCCAAGCTGAATGCCTGGTCTTCGAGGCTCTCCTTGACAACATGCCGCAGTAGGCCATCAGGACTCTGAAAGGTGCCCTGCTTCTTACGGGGCCGTACGTCGACAGGTGTCTGCTGCACCTTGAAGCCCGCCTTCTTCAAGTAGTCAGAAGGTGCCATACCCGTGGTAAATGGGCTCTCCTCCTGATACGAGGTCTTCTGCATCTCCAGCACCATCTGCCAGGCCGCCTCATCCAGAGGCTCGATCTGCGCCAGAGGCCCCTGTTGCTTGCGAGAAGCGTTGAGCAGTCGGACTAGTCTCAGAGATTGGGCCAGCTCAGCGTCTTTCGGTTGCGGGGCCACGGTCGTCTCCCGAGGTGTTAGGCGCCAGGAGGACACGACGCTAGATCGGCCTCTTGCAGTTTGGCGAACCCCAAACCATGGTTATTCTCATGAGTCGCGGCAGTGCCCTCGAGACCCTCGGCGAGACTATGCGACACCTGCGCTCAGCCCACGGCGCCACACTGACCGCCGCTGCCACGGCAGCCGGCATCAGTAAGGGACACCTGAGCAACGTCGAGCGAGGACGTGATGCCCCGAGCTGGGACCTGATCGCTTTCTACGAGGAGGCGTACTCCGGGGACGGCCAGCTCTGGTCGACCTACGTCGAGGTCGTTGCGGCGCCCCGGCGACACACGCCGCCACAGCTTGGCGATCAGCAGAAATATCCGATCGCTGGCGACGAAGCCACGTTCGTCGCGGACGTCAGCATCCCGGACGGGACGGTCATGTCGCCGGGACAGCGGTTCGAGAAAGTGTGGCGGCTCCGAAACACTGGCACTGTGCCGTGGGTGGGCCGGTACCTGCGCCGCCTCGGAGCGCCAGGCGGACTGGGTATCCCAAGCTCGCCCGTCCAGGTGTCAATAGCCGACACGATGCCCGGTGAAACGGTCGACATCTCCGTGTCGCTGAAAGCCCACATCTTGCCTGGGACCGCCGAGGTCCACTGGAAGATGGTGGATCGCGACGGGTACGAGTTCTTCCCCGATCGGTACTACCAGGGGATCTTCATGACGATTGTGGTTGCTGCAGGTAACTCCCCGGTCGGCGCATGAGCCTCGGCACGACTGCCGACGGACGCCCTTCCAACTATTCGGCCATCCAGCCAAGATTTACCCGGCATATGAAGTAATTTGTACATCAATCACGAATCGATGGTTGCGCAGGATCTGAAGAGCCTGGTCATGGCAGCCCGGCGGTCGGCGGGCCGGTACGTGGTCTGCCGCCACGAGTCGAAGAAGACTCCGGGCAATCCGACGGCGAGCATGCGGTCGCGGTTCCTCGCGCTGCGGGTCCGCCCAGCCAACCGCAACATCCCCCGCGGCAGCGACGGCAGCCTGCCCGAGTGCTGGCTGCTGGCCGAGTGACCACCCGGTGAACCCGAACCCACCGACTACCGGCTCTCCACCCTCCCCGTCGACACAAAATTGCGGACCTGGTGCGGCTGGCCAAGATCCGCTGGCGCATCGAACACGACTACCGCGAACTCAAGACGGCCTCGGCCTCGACCACTTCGAAGGCCGCTCCTGGCTCGGCTGGCACCGCCACGTCACCCTCACCGCCGTCGCCCAAGCCATCTGCACCCAGGGTCCGCCGCACCCCAAAAGCCCTGCGCAGGCCTGACCCTCTACGCAGTCCTGCGCCAACTCCAAACCCTGCTCGCCGCCTGGACCGGCGTCTGCCACACCTGCCGACAACCCATCCAGACCCAACCCCAAAACAGAAACCCCAGCTCAACAGCACCTAACAAAGCACTACTAGTGTCCAATCGGCTGGACATGCTCAAGATCGGGTTGAGCATCGGGCTGGGCAGCGGCGTCGTCGCGCTGTACCTGTCCTGGCGGCCCGCACGGCCGGCGCGGACCGCTACGGCGGGCTGTCGCTACCCCAGGTCACACTCCTCGAGCCCTTGGCGGCTGAGCCGGAACTGCCGGTCGGCCAGCTCGCTGCCGCGGCCGACGTGTCCATCCCCACGGCCACCCGGATGCTCCAGCAGCCGGAAGCCGCCGGAGTCGCGGCGCGTCGCCGATCAACCGAAAATGAGCGCAAGGTCCTGGTGAGGTTGACCCCGGACGGCAGCGGACGGCTGACCCGCCTGTTGGCCCGCCGGCGGCGCGGGCGATCACGTTGCCGCGGTTCTTGGTCGCGCTGCTGCGCGAGCGTCTCGCGCGGTACCGGTGTGAGTTCGTGTTCACGACGCCGAGCGGGACGTGGCTGTGGCGTTCGACGTTCTTGCGGCGGGTGTTCCGCAGGTCGAGCAGCGCGTACTGGACGAGCTCAAGCGGAGCTGGCACATCGCGGCCCCACTACAGCCGACGCCGTCACCGAGTGTGGCCGACGGCGCGCGGGTGTTTCGCCACGATGGGGTCACCCGCCGGTGCCGGGGCTCGACGTGAAGGCCCAGCAGCAGCCCGCGCCGGTCGATCGGGCACAGCGACAGCTCGACCTGGCCGTAGATCGTCGCGCCCCACCGCAGCTGAATCATGCCGGTGCCGGCGCGGACGGCGGGCGGGACGACCACCAGCTGCAGCCGCCGAGGCTGAACCTGGTCCTCGGTGACCTGCGCGGCAGCCGAGGGGTCGACCGGCGCCCACCGGCCGCCGCCGTCGGGCTGGTTCTGGCAGTGCAGGCACACTTGAGCACTGTCGGTCATGACCGGATGATCATCTCCGATGATCACCGAGACGTGGCGAGTCGTCCTCACGCGGACCGACCTGCCGACCACCACTTCGCCGCCCCCGTTCGAGCTCGACCAGCGTGAGCAGCGCGTGGACTGGATGCGCCGCGAGCGCCTGATCGATGGCGTGCCGTATCTGCTGTCGCCGGCGTTTCAGAACGACGTTGAGCTGAACGAGTTCTTCCGCTCGACAGAGATGACTCAGCGGGCGCCGCTGACGAAGCAGGGCTACGCCCGCGACCTCGCTGCGTTCCTGTCGTTCCTGTGGGCCGCCCGCGACCGCCGCAGCTGGCGCGACGCCACCGAGGCTGACCACCTGGCGTACCTGTCCTGGCGACGCCAGGATCCGGCCGGACCTCGCGTTTCCGGCGGGACGTGGAACCGGGAGGTCGCGGCGGTTAACCAGTTCTACCGCTGGGCGCTGCGGCTCGGCCACGGCCAGGTGCACCCGATCCCGCAGGCGTCCCGCCGCCCACTGCCGGCCGGGGTCGGCTGGGCCAGGCGCCGGACGTTGGACGAGCAGCGCCCCGCGACCTACGCCTCCGACGGCGGCCGCGACCGCGTGCAGTGGCTGCCCCCGGCGGCGTACCGGACGTGGCGCGAGGTCGGCGTGCGCGGCTACAGCCCCGACGGCCTTCCGCGTCCGACGTTCCGGGGGCGGTGGGCAGCCCGGAACTCGGCGTTCTGCGACCTGATGATCCGCACCGGCCTGCGGCTGCAGGAGCAGGCAGCGTTGACCGTGTTTGACCTGCCGGACCGCGGCACCGGGGCGGGTGGCGGGTATCGGCGGTTCTGGCTGCCGGAGGCGGTCGCGAAGGGCAGCTCGGCGCGGTGGGTGTGCATCCCGGCCCGTGTGCTGGCCGACCTGCACGCCTACGCGCAGCTCGACCGGGCCGCGGTGGTCGCCGAGGCCCAGGCCGACGGCCGCTACCGGCGCTTGCGCCACCCGCTGGTCGTCACCGAGCACGGCCGACGGGCCGCGACGCAGCCCGGCACCGGCCGGACGGTCGACCTCGCCCGGCTCGGGCCCGGCGAGCGTCTCCGGCTGCTGGTCGAGGGCCCGGGCGGGCTGGAACCGGCCGCGCTGTGGCTCGGGGAATACGGCTGGCCGATCACGACGTCGCGGTGGAAGAACGTGTTCGCCGAGGCCAACGGCCGCTGCGCCAGCGCGCAGATCGCTTTGCGGTGCCACCCGCACATGCTCCGGCACTCCTTCGCCGTCATCACCCTGGAACAGCTGCAGCGTGGCCACCTCGCGGCGCTGGGAGAGCTGACCGCGCAGCAGCGCACGCACTACACCCGGATCTTCGGCGACCCGCTGGACTGGGTGCGGCGTCGTCTCGGGCACCGCTCGGTGGTCACCACGCAGATCTACCTGCACGCCCTGGCCGAACTGGAGATGGACACGCGCACGGCGCTGGTGCCCGATGACTGGGAGATCCCGCACGACCCCACGGCGCCCGGCGAGGCGCCGGCCGAGGGGACCGGCCGGTGACCGGCACGGGACGGGGTAGCACCGGCCGCGGCCGCCGAGCCCGGCTGCCCGCCACCTCCTCGTATCCGGCACCGCCCAGCGCTGCGGCCACCGGGTCCGGGACGAGAGTCGAGTTCGTCGGCGAAGATGAGCGGCAGTATGTCTTCGACGTCGCGGCGCTGCCCCTGCCGGGGTGGCATCCCGCGCTGGCCGCCGCTCTGGCCACCCTGATCGGCCCAGCCGGGACCCGCCGCACCTTGAACTCGGCGAAGGCCATGTGGACGGTCATGGCGAGGTTCGTCCGCGCGCTCGCCGAAACACCGCGTCCACCGCAGCGTCCGCGGAACCTGACGCCCTGCCAGGTCGAGGCCTACTTCGCCCGCCGCCGCATGGCCGGTGTCCGGCGGTCCGTGGGCGACGAGCTACTCGCCCTCCGCATGCTCTTCCGCACTCCGGCCCTGCGCGAGCAGCTGCAGCCGGAGATCCTCGACCAGCTGGAGCGCCGCACCACCATCCGCCGCTCCAGCGCCACGGATGGCTACACCGACGGTGAGCTGGCCCGCATCCTCCGCGCCGCCCGCGAGGACGTCGCCCGGCTGCGCGACCGCATAGACACCGGCGAGCTCCGCCTCACCGCACCGGCTGGCGACGACGCGGCGCTGCACGAGCTCGCCGCCACCGGCGTCGTCCCGGGGTGCGCGTCCGGCCCTCGGACCGGGATGCGCCGGCGCCGCGAGGAAGCCGGACAGCTGTTCGTTGTCCGCTCCGACCTCGAGCCGCTGCTGGTGCTGCTGACCGCGGTGACCGGTCGCAACGTCGAGACCATCAAGGAGCTGCCCGCCGGGCACCGCGTACTCGGCGGTCGAGCGGTCGAAGTGCAGCTGATCAAGCGCCGCCGGGGCCGCGGACGCTGGCACGACACCGCCACGTGGGAGATCGGGCCGCCGCACCGGGAACTGCACACCCCGGGCGGGCTCTACCTGCTGGCCCACCGGCTAATGGCCCGCGGCCGCGGGATCAGCGGCGCAACATCGATCTGGTCGATCTGGCGCAACGCCCACCCCGGCGTCCCGCAGCGGCCCGAGCACAGCGACCCATTCGCCCACAAACTCGACGCCAGCATCAGGCTGCCAGCGTGGGCCGCCCGCCACGAGCTGCGCACCGATCCGCGCCCGGACGGCTCCACGGGACCGCTGGTCATCAGCTTCCGCCGGCTGCGCACCAGCGTGGAGGTCCGGCGCACCCGCGCGGCCGGTGGTCACCTGCCCTCGGCCGCCCGCTCGAACAGCACCGCCGTACTGTTCGCCGACTACCTGCGCGGCGACGCAACGGCGATCGACTGGGCCAGCGAGGTCACCGCCGACGCGCTCGTCGAGGCCGAACGCGCCGCGCTACAGGCTCACCAGCAGGCCTTGGCCGTGACCGGCGCGGCCACGCTCACTACCCGCAGCACGGACGCCGTGCTGCCGACCGGCCCGGGCGCGGAGGCGGCGTGGAACAGCTGCACCGATCCGCAAGCACACCCGGCCAGCGGATCCGCGTGCCGACGCGTCTCCGCGCTCGACTGCTTCCACTGCGCGAACTGCGTGATCACCCCCGCGCACCTGCCGGCGGTCCTGGCGCTGCACCGCGCCCTCGACCAGAGTCGCGCCGTCGAGGGCACCGACCGGTGGTGGAAGCGCTACGGCCCGGCGTGGGCCGCGATCCAGCACGACGTCCTGCCCAAGTTCACCCCCGCCGAACTCGAGCGCGCCCGCACCGACGCGCCCGCAGCGCCCAGCTGGCTCGACCTCGTCGAAGATCCCTGGGAGCGCCCGTGACCGAACCCGCCCTGGGCGCCCCGGAGGCGCCGGTGTTCGTGCTGGCCACGCGCCCGCTGCGGCCGGAGGTGGCGTTGACGGAGACGTCGCGGTTCAGCGACGTGGTGTGGGAGCTGGGCCCGGCGGTGCTGCAGCGTCACGCCCGGCACTCGCGCCTCGACTTCGCCACGGTGCCCGCCGCCTACCGGGACACCGCCAAGCAGCTGAGCCACGCGATGCTGTCCGGGCCGCTGCCGCCGGACGAGACTCGGCTGGCGATCAGCACCGTCCACGGCATTTTTGTTCGAGTGGCACGGTTTCTGACCTGGCTCGACGCCCAGCACACCGTCCGCAGCGCACCGATTCGGCTGGCTGAGGTGACCACGGACGTGCTCGCCGCGTTCGGACAGCACCTGGACGACTCGATCGCCACGCCCACCGGCCGGGCGTTGGTCCTGTCCGCGGTCCGCTGGCTGTGGCGCTTGCGCCACGCTCTCACCGACGCCCTCCCCCTCGACCCCTCCGAGGTGGCGACGTGGAGCATCGCGCACTCCGCGCGCGGGGAGAACCGGACCGACCGGATTCCGGAAGAGGTCCACGGTCCGCTCATCGGCTGGGCGTTGCGGTTCGTGCGGGACTTCGCGCCCGACATCATCGCTGCAGCCGCCGCCCTGGGCGAGTACCGCCGTCCACACCGGACCAACCGCCAAGGCGACAATCGTGGCGTCGGCGCGCGAATCCAGCAGGTCCTCGACCGCTACGTCGCCGCGGGGGACCCGCTGCCCGGCCACGAGCACGGCCCCAACCTGAAGTTCCTGGCCTGGCAAGCCGGCTGCCAGACCGCCGCGCTCTACCGCGGCACTCGGCCAGCCGCAGTCCGCGCCGCCGCGGCGATCGTCGGCGTCGCCGAGCACACTTACCTGCCGATCGCCGTCCGCGGCCGGCTCGACGGGCGTCTGTGGCTGCCCGGCATCCCGATCATGCACCCCCTGTACGGCGCGGCTGCGCTGGAACGGCTGCTGCGCGCGGCGTGTTACATCACCCTCGCGTTTTTCTCCGGCATGCGCGACAGCGAGATCAAGCACCTGCGCCGCGGCTGCGTCCGGGCGGCCCGCGCTCAGGACGGCACGCCGTACCGGTGGAGCGTGCACAGCCTGGCGTTCAAGGGCGAACACGACCCGCACGGCACCCGCGCCACGTGGACCATCGGCGAACCGGCCGCCGCCGCCGTCGCCGTCCTCGAGCAGCTCCACCCCGGCCCGCCCGACGCGCTGCTGTTCGCGACCGACACCGCACCCACCGGGACCGACCTGGCTGTCCTGGGCAGCGACGCCACCAACCAGCAGCTGCGTGACTTCACCACCTGGATCAACCGCTTCTGCCAAGCCCGTGGCCGCGTCGACCGCGTCCCATCCGTCGGAGGGCGCCCCTGGCTGCTGCGCACCAGCCAGTTCCGCCGGACCCTGGCCTGGTTCATCGCCCGTCGTCCCGGCGGATCGATCGCCGGTGCGATCCAGTACCGGCACCTGAGCATCCACATGTTCGAGGGCTACGCCGGCACCTCGGACTCCGGGTTCCGCGCCGAAGTCGAAGCCGAGCAGGCCCTCGCCCGCGGGGAGGCTCTGCTCGCGCTGGCCACCGACCATGACCACCCCGGCCTGACCGGGCCGAGCGCAGCCGAAGCCGCCCGCCGCCTGGGCACCTTCGCGGCCGCGTTCGCCGGCCAGGTGGTCACCGACCCCGCGCGGCTACGACGGCTTCTGCACCGCGCCGACCCGGCGATTTACCCCGGCGAGTACGTCACCTGCGTGTTCAGCCCCGACACCGCGCTGTGCGTGCCCAACCGCGCCCGAGTAACCGCCCCCGAGCTGTCCTCGTGCCAGCCGCTCGACTGCCCGAACGTCGCGCTCACCGCCGCGAACGCCGACGCGCTGGCCCGCGAAACCCGGCACCTCAACAGCGAACTCGCCTCCGCCCACGCGCTACCTCCACTGCTGGGCCGCCGCCTCGCCGAACGCCGCGATCGGATCACCGCCTACCTCACCCGACACACCCCGGAGAAACCATGACCCGCCACGTCGAGCTACCGAACACCACCGACGTGCGACTTGCTCTCGACGCACTGCTGGCCGATGCCCGATCCGGTGCAGGACGTCCCCGACGGTCCTCGCGCTCGCCCGCAGGCTCGGGCTTCCCAACACGACCTTCCGGCGCCACTTCCCCGAATTCGTCGCCGAGCTGAACCGCCAACCCGAGCAGGAACCCGCCGTACTCCGCTCCCGGACATACGACGTCACCGGGGCCGAGCTCGTGCGGGAGAACGCACAGTTGCGGGCGCGCAACCGCGCGCTGACCGAGCATCTGGCGCTGGCCATGGCCGAGATCCAGCGGCTGGCTCTCGAGGACCATCGCCTGCGCGAGCAGCTCGACGCGCGCGGCGCCGTCCCGGTCCTGCGCCCCCGTCCGACACGCGGACGCCACCCAGCCGGGTAGGCGACAGCGGCCCGGTCAGCATCGGGATGCCCACCCTGCGGTCATGACGACGAGCACGCTGCCTCCCGAGGCGCTCCCGGTCCCGGCGAGCAGCACATGATTCAGCGTGGATCATGTTTCCCCGTCGATTCAGCCTGGACCAAGCCTGGGGCCGATTGTTTGCTGCTGGTCATGACCGGCTCGCCGGGGGACTGGCGGCGCACGGCTGCAACGGTCGGGTTATCCCGGGCGACGTAGATGAACATGACCGATGACAACAGTCAGCCACTGCGGTCTTCGGCCGTGTCAGCCGCACAGCAGCCATCCGCAGTGGCACCACGGGCGCGGTTGCGGGAGCTGTCACCGACGGCGATGTGGCTGACCGCGGCCGTGATCGCGGTCTTGACCGCCGCCGTGGTCGTGGTGCTGTGGTGGGCGGCGACCTCCGGACTCAACGGCGCCGAGCTGGTAACTGCGCGGCTGGACGCGCTCAAGATCGGGCTGAGCATCGGCGTCGGCAGCGGCGGCGTCATCGCGTTATACCTGTCTTGGCGGCGCCAGCATTCCACCGAACGCGCCCTCGCTCACCAAGAGCATGACTCGGCCGAACGGCGCCTGACCGAGCTGTACCTCAAGGCGGTCGAGCAACTCGGCTCCCCGCAGGCTGCGGTCCGTCACGGCGGCCTCTACGCCCTCGAACGCGTCGCGCAGGACAACCCCCGTCAGCAGCAGACCGTGGTCAACGTGATCTGCGCGTACCTCCGCAACCCCTACACCCCCCCGCCGGAAATCGGCGGGCCACGACTGCTGGGAGTCCGCCGTCCCCTGCTGAAATCCACGGAGCGCCCCCGGTCACCTGCGGCCACGCTCAACGGCGGCACCCGGGAAACCCAGCTGCAAGAACGAGAAGTACGCCTCACTGCACAACGCATCCTGCACCAGCACCTACAACCAGGCACGGATCTCGATCACCCGCGGCACGACTTTTGGCCCGACATTGACATCGACCTCACCGGCGCCACCCTCATAGACTTCTTCTTCATCAGATGCAGAACCGCCAACGCCTCATTCCGAAGTGCGACCTTCATCGGCGAAGCCGTGTTCATCGGGGTGCAGTTCGGGGCCCTTGCTGACTTCGGCAGGTCGGAGTTCGGCGGCAACGTCAGGTTCATCGAGGCGGAGTTCGGTGGCGACGCCTGGTTCGGCGGGGCGGAATTCGGCGACTACGCCTGGTTCGACGAGGCGAAGTTCGGCGGCCACGCGGGTTTCTTCGAGGCGGAGTTCGGCGGCGACGCAGGGTTCGACGGGGTGGAGTTCGCCGGCAATGCGCGGTTCGACGGGGCGGAGTTCGGTGGCAACGTCAGGTTCGACGGGGCGGAGTTCGGCGGCGACGCAGGGTTCGACGAGGCGGCGTTCCGCGGCTACGCCCGGTTTGAGGGGGTGAAGTTTGGCGGCGACGCACGGTTCCGTGGGGCGGGGTTCGGCGGCGACGACCAATTCGACCAGCCAGAGTTCGGCGGTGCGGAGTTCGGTGGCTACGCTTGGTTGCCGGGAGCGGCGTTCGGCGGGGCGGAGTTCGGCGGCGACGCCTTGTTCCAGGGGGCGAAGTTTGGCGGCAACGCGCGGTTCGACGAGGCGAAGTTCGGCGGCAACGCGCGGTTCGAAGGGGCGGTGTACGGTGGACGCGCATTGGATCCGGCTGAGCATGGTGTATCGCGACGGGCTGATGAACCTGCCGCTGCTGGAGATCCGGGACCGGGCTGGCAGAGCTTTTGCTAGCCGGCGCTAACACCATTTCTGCCAGCGGAGTGCGATGTGCAGCCCGGCGGCTTCCTGGTGCGAGCACGGGCTAGCCGGACGAGCCGCGCCCCGACTCCAGCGCCGAATCGGCGCCATTCGTCGCCGATCTGCCGCTACCTCCGCTCCCGCCAAATCAGGCGTCGAGCCGGCCGGGTCGACACCGCGGGCGAGCTCGAGCGCGCAACGCGCGGGCGAACGAACAACACCGCCAGCACTGACCCGATTCACCACCACGCACCCTTCGTCTGCTCTGTGTGAACATTCCGAATTACAGTGCCGGGGTTGTGTTGGGCTCCTGTGAGATTCGCAGATGTGAGGTCAGAACCGGTGAGATTCGCGCCGTTGAGATTCGCGGATGCGAGGTCCGAGGATAGGAGGTTCGCGTCGGTGAGGGTCGCGCCGTCGAGGTTCGCATGAATGAGCTGCGCGAAGGTGAGTTGCGCGCCCCTGAGGAACGCAGCTCCAAGCTGTGCCTCACGGAGATCCGAGTGGTCGAAGTTCGCGTGATCGAGACTCGCGACCATGAGCTTCGCGCCTTGGAGGTGTGCGCTTTGAAAGCCCACGCTGGTGAGATCCGCTCCTGCGAGGTTCGTGCCTTGGAGGTCCGCGCTTGAGAGCTGCGCTTCGGTGAGTAGCGCGCCGTGGAAGTCCGCGCCAGCGAGGTGGGCATATTGGAGATCCACGTGGTGGAGGTCCGCGAAGAACAGGTGCGCGCCGACGAAGTCCGACCCGGCAAAGTCTATGCTTTCGAGTTTCATGTGGCCGAGATTCACGCCGGCGAAGCAGGTCTGGCGGAGGTCGACGACGGTGGCGTTGTCGCGGCTGGTGTCTCGGCGACCCAAGACGGTCAGCGCTGCGCGGGCATCGGCGGTGAGATCCTGCTGCTGGCAAGGGGCCGTGCCCGGACTCGGGTTGTTTGTTGGCCTGGCATCGGCGCTGGGGGGATCGAGGTCGGCGGGGACAAGTGTTCGAGTTCCGCGAATGAACGCGGCCAGGATTTCGATGATGGTCGGCTGGTCGCGAGGGGAGTCGTGGGCGAGGCGTTCAAGTGCGTAAATGCCGCCGAGTCGGATCTGTAGGCGATCGGCGCCTTGCTGGCCGAGTTGGTCGACAGACTTGGTGTAGCGGTCGGTGTACTGGGCCTGAGCTGCCAGGTCGTTCTGGGCCACATTCTGGTTCTGGGTCATGATCAGCGACACCCCGGTGAATATGAGGGCACCGATCGCGGCCAGGGCTGTGACACTCTGCGCGATGACATCGACCTTAGAACGAGGCGTCTGCATAAAAGAGAAGACGCTCCCAGGAACGCCGCTGTCACATTGCTCCGGTCTCAACTTGGACCCGATTGCATCGCTTGCCTTTGTCGCCGCGGACGGCCGCTGCGCCCGCGAGCGCCCTGACATCACCTCTGCGGCCAGCGGGTTCGATGCGCAGCTCGGCGGCTTCCTGGTGCGGGCATGGGCGTCGGGGTGCGCGGGGAGCCGACGCGAGCCCAGAACGCCGCCCGCCGGCAGCCTGCAACATCTTGCTCAGTTTCAGCGACCTTTATAGGCGTGACCGACGAAGCCCCGCCGCCGCCTTCCGACGCCCCAGTACCGCCGGCCGCCACGGCGGCGCAGAGGATGCGATTGCGGGAGCTCTCGCCGAAGACGATGTGGCTGACCGCGGTGGTGATCGTTGTACTGACCGCTGGGGCGGTGGTGGTGCTGTGGTGGCCAGCGACCGCCGGGCTAAACGGTGCCGAGCTGGTGTCCGCGCGGCTGGACGCGTTGAAGGTCGGGCTGAGCGTCGCGGTCGGCAGCGGCGGCGTCGTTGTACTCTACCTGTCCTGGCGTCGGCAGCACTCCACCGAAGCTGACTTAGATAACCGCGAACGCGCCCTCGCCCACCAGCAAGAAGTCCATGCAGACACAATGGCTCGACAAGACCATGCCGCCCGGGCCACCGAGCATGATGCCGCGGAGCGGCGGCTGAACGAGCTGTACCTCAAAGCCGTGGAGCAGCTCGGTTCGCCGCACGCCCCGGTCCGCCACGGCGGTCTCTACGCCCTCGAACGCGTCGCCCAGGACAACCCGCACCAGCGGCAGACGGTAGTCAACGTCATCTGCGCTTACCTCCGCAACCTCTACGTCTCACCGCCAGAGATCCAGACGCCACGCTCGCCGAGCGTCCGACGTCCCCTGCTGCGCTCTACCCTTGCCACGCGCTACGTACCTACGCCATCACGTGACGAAAGCCGTGAGGCGCTCCTTCGGGAACGCGAGGTCCGCCTCACCGCGCAACGTATCCTGCAGTTGCATTTACGCCCGGGACCGGATCCCGACCACCCGCAATCCGGCTTCTGGCATGAGATCCACCTCGACCTATCCGGCGCGACCCTCATCAAATTTTCCCTCGCCGGCTGCGCAGTCGCTACAGCAACCTTCGCCGAGGCGACCTTCAACGATGTTGCCTTGTTTGATAAGGCGGTCTTCATTGGTAGCGCTCAATTCGGCGGGGCGACCTTCAATGGATATGCCAGGTTCAACGATGCGACCTTCAATGGTGAAACCAACTTCGGCAGGGCGAATTTCAAAAGCTACGCCGCCTTTCGAAACGCGGCCTTTACTGGCGTCGTCGGATTTGGGCAGGCGAGATTTAGTAGCCTTGTCGGATTTCAGGGAGCAGATTTTGCAGGGCGGGCAAATTTCGCTCGGGCGACCTTTATTAATTACGCGGGGTTCGGTGGTGCAACCTTCAGTGGCCATGCGGGTTTCCAAGCAGTGACCTTCACTGACACTGCCAGCTTTGACGAGGCAACCTTCAGCGATAATGCCGAGTTCGGCGAGGCGACGTTCATAGGCGACGCCAGGTTTGAGGAAACGAGCTTCAACGGTGGCGCAGTGTTCGGCCGCGTGAAATTCGACGAAAGCGCCGTGTTCGACGGGGCTACCTTCGACGGCGGCGCCTGGTTCCACGGAGCGACCCAAAGAGGTTACACTTTCGACCCAGGTTACATATCGTCACCTAATGAGACGCTCCCCGTGTCGGAAGAAGATGCCAGGGAAGATACGTAAAGAGAATGGCCAATTTTCCGTGGAGTTCCGAATCGGCGGAGTCGGTACGTGGGATTGACCTCGAGCTCGGTGATGACACCGCGATGGTCGACGCCACATAGCGCCATGCCGAGGATCCCGACGCCCTGGCCGTGCAGCTCGAGGACGAGGTCACCGACCGCGGCCAGCCGGTCCGGTGGCTGGGCCCGGATAGCGAGCCCGGCACGGTTATCCGACGGTTGGTGAGCGATGCGGAGGTCCAGCTCAAGCCATGTTGGCCGGTCGGAGTGGGCTTCCAAGCAGGAGTTGCAGCTGGTGGTGTGCAGGCCGACCGAGTGGTCGTAGCTGACGGTCTGCCCGCCCACCGCCAGGTGGTGCTTGCGGTTGAGGCACCTCACATGCATGCCTGCGGGGCGTACCGGCAGTCCGCTGTCGGTGCTGGGGCTATGCCCGCCGCCCTTCGTCGTGGTCAACGGTCACGCTCGAACCGGGTCCACAAGCACACGAGCTCGCGGAGGTTGTAGTCCTGGTTCGGGGTTTCCTGCAGCTGACCGGGTAGGAGTCGGTGCCCGGCGGGACAGCGGCCGGGTAGGTGCTGCGGCCCGGTCGCCGGCCGAATCCACGGCCAGAGCGGGACGTCGAGGTCGCGCCCGGCTCGCGCGGCCTGTAGGGTCTCGGTGAGCGCGTCAGGTTGATCTTGTTCGACCTCGGCTTTCTCGGCCGTATCACCGCGATGTCATTATGATCAGTCTCAATGTCATGGCATTCCTGTCGCCACTGTCCGCTGTTTAATGCAGCCTTGCCTGCTCATGCTGGCGTACGGCCCGCAGGTCTCCCACGGCGTGACCGCGTTCTGGCCGACCGATGTGGAGTGGTTCGTGGCATGGCGTCGAGTATCAGTGCAGGTCCGTCAATGCCGTCGATCCCAACTGTTGGGTGACTGCTGAGGCGATGACTAGGTGGCACGGAGACGGTTCTGGGACATACTCAGCCGCATGACGCCGCCCCGTTCTGAGGGGGTGTGACCTGGACTAGGCGACCCCACAACCCGTCGTGGCCGTCCCGTCCGTTCTGCTCGGCGGCCAGTGCCCATCCCGCCGGCCACTCCGAACCTGGGACATCCTCGGTCACCCGCACCCACGCGGTGGCAAGCCTCGGCGGGATCACCATCGTGGCGTCGTCGAAGCTGACGTCGTCGCGGCTGAATGTGGCGTCGTCGAAGCTGACGTCACCATTGAACGTGGATTCGCCGAAAAAGGTAGTGTCAGCGAACGTGGTTCCGTCGAAACAGGTGTTTCCGGTGAACTTAGCCTTGAGGAACCAAACGTTGCCGGTGAAGGTGGCTTCGTTGAACCTGACGTCGCCGGTGAACGTGGCTCCGCTGAACGAGGCATCGCAGGCGAACTTCGCCTCATCGAAATTGGCTTCGCCGAAAGTGGCATTGTCGAACCAGGCACCGTCACCGAACCTGACTTCGTTGAACCAGGCGTAGCGGGTGAAGGTGGCTTCGTGGAACCTGACCTCACCATTGAACGTGGACTTACCGAAAAAGGTGTCGCCGATGAAGGTAGCCCCGCTGAAGTCGGCTGAGCCAAGCCGGCAGCCGATGATGTCGAAGGCAACGAGTGTGGCGCCGGCCAGGTCTATCCGGTGGTGGCCAGGCCAGTACTCGACGTTGGTGGAGGCGCCCGTGGCCCAGTCCTGCTCGGGTCGCAGGTGGGTTGCGAGGAGGCGCTGGGCAGTGAGCCGGACCTCACGCTCTTGCACGCGTTCCTGCTGTCTTGCGCGCTTCGCCGCCGCGAGCTCGCGGTCGTCGGAATTCAGGTCCGCCATGGCCGCCAGGTTTGGCGGCTCGTAGGGCATGCGCAGGTAAGCGCACAACACGTTGACGACGGTGGCCCGTTGCTCGACGTTGCCTTGGCCGAGCCGACTCAGCGCATATAGGCCGGCCAGCCGCACCGGAGCCTTATCCGAGCCGAGCTGCTCGGCGGCCTTGGTGTAGAGATCGGTGACTCGTCGGGCGGCGGCGTCTCGCTCCGTCGCGTCGGCAACCCGCTCGGCGTGCTGCCGCTCGTATTCGGCGACCAGAACTGAGTGCGTCTGGACCTCCTCACGATGAGCCTGTTCCCACTTGCGCTGCTCAAGTTCCAGCTCCTGGGTGCGTTGCCGACGTGTCGCCAGATATAGCGCGAATAATCCGCCGCCACCGACCGCCACGCCGGAGGCCACCTTCACAACATCCAGCAGCGCTGCCGTCTTCTTCTCCGGGTCGGTCCACACCTGGCCGTTCACCCACCACCACAGCCCGGCGAGCACCGCGAAAGCGATGAGCAGCACTACGCCAGCGACCACGGCCACCGTCCATCGCGGCAGCGGTGGCCTCCTGACCGAGGCCGGGATCGAGCGCTGGCTCGGGTCGGTCTGATGCGCATCGGCCATGCTTGTAGGTCGTCTGCTGTCATGTTCGCGCTACACCATGCTGGCGCCTCTGTCGGCAGTACCCGGCTGGCGGTGAGTCTCACATGAATGGCACAGGTGCTAACCAGATGCCATGGTTATTGAGAACGTGCCATCGAATTCGACACCCTACACGGCCCCAGCGCCGGGGCCGGAGTCAGCGAAAGTCACGGCTCTTGCCCGCGAGGGCGCGCAGGTCCAGCGGGGTGATCTGGTCGGCCACGACCGAGGCGGTGCCCTGGGTGACCTGGGCGATGCCACGCACCACGATGGCCGGGCTCTGCAACGTCTGCCTGAACCGGTGAAACGTCGCCGGGTGAACAACCACATTGATCATGCCGGTCTCGTCCTCGAGGTTCAGGAACGTGATCCCGCCGGCGGTCGCGGGCCGCTGTTTGTGGGTGACCGCGCCACCGACCCGGATGCGGCTGCGGTCGACGACGTCCAGCACGCGGGCGGCCGGGACGACGCCGAGCCCGTCGAGGTGCTCGCGCACGAACTCCACCGGGTGCCGGTCGGGGGTGATGCCGGTGGCCCACACGTCGGCTGCGGCGACCTCAAGGGCGGTCATGCCCGGCAGCGCGGGCGCGTCGACGCCGGTGGCGATCCCGGGCAGGTGCCCGCCCCGGGTCTGTGCGGCCGCTCCGGCGGCCCACAAGGCCTGCCAGCGGTCCGGGCCCAGCGCGGTGAACGCGCCGGAGGTGGCCAAGGCTTCGGCCACGGGTTGCTTGAGCTGGACGCGTTCGGTCAGCTCGCCGATGCTGCCGTACGGGCCGCCGCGCTCGCACTCGGCGACGATCGCCTCGGCGACGTCGGTGCCGACCTGGCGGATCCCGGCTAGACCGAGCCGGATTGCCACTCCGCCGGTCGAGTCCGGTTCCGGTTCGAGGGCGGCGTGCCCGAGGCTGGTGTTGATGTCCGGTTCGCGGACGTGCACGCCGTGGCGGCGGGCGTCGGCGACGAGGGACTGCGGGGAGTAGAAGCCCATCGGCTGTGCGCGCAGCAGCCCGGCGCAGAACGCCGCCGGGTAGTACAGCTTGAACCACGCCGAGGCGTAGACCAGCAGCGCGAACGACATCGAGTGCGCTTCGGGGAACCCGTAGCCGGAGAAGGCGTGGATCTGCTCGAAGATCCGCTCGGCCAGCGGCCGGTCGATGCCGTTGGCCGCGCATCCGGCGAAGAACCTCCCCATCAACGCCATCATCCTGGCGTTCGAGCGTTTCGAGCCCATCGCGCGGTGCAGCTGATCGGCCTCGGCCGCGGTGAACGAGGCGACGTCGCGGGCCATCTGCATCACCTGCTCCTGGAACAGCGGCACCCCCAGCGTCCGGTCTCCAGGGAGTCGGCCAGCAGCGGGTGGGCGCGGCTCCAGCTCTCCTCGCCGCGGCGGCGCCGGATGTAGGGGTGCACCGATCCACCCTGAATCGGCCCGGGCCGGATCAGCGCGACTTCGACGACCAGGTCGTAGAACTTCCGGGGCCGCGGGCGGGGCAGGGTGCCGAGCTGGGCGCGGGACTCGACCTGGACACCCCGATCGCGTCCGCGGCGCACATCGTGTCGTAGACCGCCGGATCGGCCAGGTCCAGCTCGCCGAGATCGACCCGGCGCCCGTGGTGGGCGTCGACGAGGTCGATCGAGTACCGCAAGGCCGACAGCATGCCGAGGCCGAGCAGGTCGAACTTGACCAACCCGATGGTCGCGCAGTCGTCCTTGTCCCACTGCAGCACGGTCCGGCCTTCGGCGCGGGCCCACTCGACCGGGACGATCTCCGAGACCGGGGTGTGGGCGATGACCATCCCGCCGGAGTGCACCCCGAGGTGGCGCGGGGTGTCCTCCAGCCGCCCGGCCAGTTCGCGGACGTCGTCGGGGACGCCGTGCCCGCGCTCGGCCGGGGTGTCGGCGTCGGCGACGGTCCGCCAGCGGTCGACCTGCTTGGCGAAGGCGTCCTGCTGGCCGGGGCTGTGCCCGAGCGCTTTGGCCGCGTCCCGGACCGCGGAGCGGGCGCGGTAGGTGATGACGTTGGCGACCTGGGCGGCGTGCAGCCGGCCGTGCCGGGTGTAGACGTACTGGATCGCCTCTTCGCGGCGGTCGGATTCGATGTCGACGTCGATGTCCGGCGGGCCGTCCCGTTCCGGCGCCAGGAACCGCTCGAACAGCAGGCCCCAGCGGACCGGGTCGGCGTTGCAGATCCGCAGCGCGAAGCACACCGCGGAGTTCGCGGCCGAGCCGCGGCCTTGGGCGAGGATCCCGCGGGAGTGGCAGAAGCGGACGATGTCCCAGACGACGAGGAAGTAGCCCGGGAACCCGAGCTCCCGGATGACGGCCAGCTCGTGCTCCAGCTGGGCGTAGGCCTCCGGCGCCTCGGCCGGGGTCCCGTACCGGGCGGCCGCGCCCTCCATCACCAGGTGCCGCAGGTACGCGTCCTCGTCGGCGAAGCCGACCGGGCAGGGGAACGGCGGCAGCTTCGGCGCGACCAGGGCGAGGTCGAACGAACACTCGACACCGAGCACGGCGGCGCGGGCGACCGCGCCCGGGTATCGACGCTCGAACTGGCGCAGCTGCTCCTGTCCCGAGCGCAGGTATGCCGTCCCGGCCGCCGGCAGCCAGCCTTCCAGCTCCTCGGCCGACCGGCGCGCGCGGATCGCCGCGACGGCGTCGGCGTGCCAGGAGTCCTCGGGGCGGGCGTAGTGGACGTTGTTGGACACCACCGTCGGCAGGCCCAAGCTCTTGGCCATGGCGGCCAGGTCGTCGTTGTGGCTGCTGTCCAGCGGGGCGCGGTGGTCGATCAGCTCCACCGCGACGTGGTCGCGGCCGAACCGGTCGACCAACATCGCGAGCGCGTCGATCTCGCGCCAGCTGCGCCTCGCACCACCGTTGAAAACGGACATACCTCACCCCGCACTGCTGCGACACGCCGCGGGGAAGACGGCACCAAGTCATCGAACATATTTTCGAACTCGTGACGTATGGTGCCCTGTGGACGGTCGGCGGGCAACCCGACGTGAGGTCGATAACCGCAGCTAAACAAGGGCTTCACCATCGGTGAGTGCCCGACGCGCCGCGGTAGCCGCACGTTCGGCGGGCGGACCGTCGACTAGGCCGAATGATCGAAGGTCCGGGCCCGCCGGAAGCGGACCGGACGAGAGGAGCATGACGACGTGCCGGACACCGCACAGCAGCCCGAGGCGCGGGACCTGACCGGTGCGACCGCCTACGCCGGCGTGCCCGACAAGGGCGACCGCTGGTACATCCTCAAGGAGAGTGACACCGTCCTGTACCAGCGCAGCGACGGCACCTTCGCCCCCGAACGCGACAAGGACGGCCGCCGCGTGCAGATCGTCACCGCCGCGACCCTGCACCGGGCCACCCAGACCTGGCGAGAAGTCCCGATCAACCCATGAGCCGGCGGCCTGGGCCGGATGGCCGTCTGAGTACGTGATACCGGCCGCGTCAAGTGCCCGAGACCCGCTTCGCCGGCCGAGCCTGCTGCGACGTCACGGTTCTGAAGTCCCGCAGATCGACGATCGCGCTGCGGGAGGTGGTCCGAGCAGTCTTGACGATCGTCCGGAGGAGCGCGCGGGCTTGTTCCGGGCTGTGGTCGAGGAGACTGACATCGGCGAAGCGGGCCCCGCCGATGACGGTCACGGTGTCGAGGCCGCTGACGCTGGTGAACCTAGCGCGATCGAACCTGACTTCGCCGATGAAGGTCGCGCCGTCGAACCTAGCGGTGCCGGTAAAGGCCGCGTCGTCGAAGCTGGCGGTGCTGGTGAAGGTCGCGTTGTCGAACTCGGTGGTGCTGGTGAAGGTCGCGCCGGCGAACCTGGCGGTGCTAATGAAGGTCGCGCCGTCGAACCAGGCAGGGCCCCTGAAGGTCGCGCCCTCAAACCCGATGGGGCCGGTGAAGGTCGCGTCGTCGAACTCGGTGGTGCTGGTGAAGGTCGCGTCGTCAAACCTCGCGGGGCCGGTGAAGGTCGCGCGGTTGAACCTGGCAGGGCCGGTGAAGGTCGCGCGGTCGAAATAGGCGGGGCCGGTGAAGTTTGCGCCGGTAAACAACGCTTCCCGCACTCGGTTGCGACTCAGTACAAAGTCGATCAAGTGGGCGTTGGTGAGGTCGAGGTCGATGTCTGCCCAAAACGTGCGGCGATTCTCGGGGCGAAGGTGCTCGGCGAGGATGCGCTGGGCCGCGAGCCGGACTTCCCGCTCCTGCACCCGCCCCTGATGATCCTTGACCTGCGCCTCGTCGGTTGCGGGTGGCGGCTGGGTGTCGGGGGGTGTGAAGGGCATTCGCAGGTAGGCGCAGACGACGTTGACGATGCTCTGCCGCTGCCCGGGGTTGTTGTGGGCCAGCCGCTCCAGCGCGTACAGCCCGGCCATCCGGACCGGCGCTTGCTCGGAGCCGAGCTGGTCGGCGGCTTTGGTGTAGAGCTCGGTGACGTTCTTCTCCGTCGCGTCGCTCTCGTTGTGCTGCTGGCGCCGCACCGCCAGCAGCAGCGCGAAGATGCCGGTGGTGCCCGCGCCGATCCCGAGCCCGGTCTTGATCGCCTCGACCCGCGCCGCCGACCTTCCGGTACCTGCCTGATCGGCTTCGCCGAGCAGCCAGCTGGTCGCCGCCCATCCCACCGCGGCCACCACGATCGCGGCGGCGACCACGACCCACCAGCTCATCCCCGCCGCCCGCGCCCGCCGAGTCTGCGGCGCCCGCTCCCCGCGCCGTCGAGCCACCGCGATCACCAGCCCGCCGACGGCGACGGCGAGCAAGGCCAGCGGCACCGCCAGCGGGCGCGCCCACCGCCCCAGCGCCGGCCAGTCCACCCACCCGGACTGCACCACCATCGCGGCCAGCAGCGCCACCCCGCTCAGCACCAGCGCCCCACGCGCCGGCGCCCAGCCCCGCCCGAGCGATCCGAAGAACATCAGCATCCGCCTCGTCACGGACAGTCAGTCGCTGCGGCGCGGCGACCTGCTACGCCCGCGCGAAGCTGCGGCCTCGGTGTATGACGTCCTGCACGTCGAGGCAAGCCACAAAACGTAGGCCGCCGAGCCGATCGAAGTACCGGCGTCGATCATGAAGGCGTCTACAGTGGTTTTGACGCGTACGCGGCAACAGGTCAAATGGTTCGGCGAAGCCCGCTCGATGAGCGGGCCCCGCCGACCTCGGACAGCCAGGTGACCGGCTAGTGCGGGTACAGGTTCGCGAGGCCTGTGAGTACCAGCACCACGATGGTCACCAGCCGGGCCGCCGTCACGGTCACGGAACCCGTGATCGTGACGGTGATCCGACACCGGCTGCTGTCACGTCGTCGATCCCGACGCGAAGTCAAGATCAACCGCCGTCCCTTCTCTCCGGAACACCATCGAGCGGACGCCCGATGGAACCAGGGGCCCGGAGGGTTCCCTCGGCTCGAGCGCGAGGCACCAGCAGGTCGGCCCTCTAAGTAGACCTGTCCCTGCAGCACGACACGCGCAGACACGCGGAACGGCGCCGGCGATTCGCGGGCCGTCTCGATCCGAGCTGGGTCGCGCCGCGACGGCGCGCGACCCGCGGTGAAGTCGTCCTGGCAGCGCCCCCGCCAGCGGTTACGTCTTTCGCGTGTCCCCGTGACTGCACCGGATATTCACATATCGGTCAGCGCGGCCTCGGCGCCCTCGGATCTGCGGGGAGAACTCCACGTGGTGGTCGGCGAGCTCACGCCGCGGCGGACCCCCAGGTTGCTGACGTCTCGAACGAGGCTCGCTCCCGGCAGGTCCGAAGGGCGTACCTGCCAAGCGGCGATGCGGCCTGCATCACCGCACGATGCTCGTCCCGCGGAGGAGAACAAGACCAACCACCTGCTCCGCGCCAAGCACCGCGGCGCCGGAAACTTTCTGGTCGTGGGGCGCCTCCGTCGGAGCTATCAGGTAGACAGAGACCCGTTCCTGCACCTGGAGAACGACGAGCATGATCACGATGACCGACCGGCCCGGCGCCACCTACGCCACGCCCTACGCCGTCGAGGCGATGGACACGGCGCTGGCACGCGTGCGCGCGTTCTCGACGGCGGTGGATTTCCGGCCGCCGATCCGCTCGATCGGCGAAGCCCTCGAAGCTCACTACAAGCAGTTGGCTGTTTTCGACGTCCGGGAGCAGCTGTTCCGCAACCTCGCGCCGGCGTTGCACCACCACTGGGCCGCGACGTTGCAGCCCGTGGTCCCGGTGTCGCCGGTGTTGCTGACGACTTCGTTGCTCGATTTCGTTGACCAGCTGCGCACCCGGCTGATCGACCTTTTCCGCCCGGTAGCGGAGACGGCCGACGAGGTGGCGCGGAGGGCGCACGCGGCTCTGGAGGCCGCGGCGGAGCGCGCGCACGCCGTGCTGTGCGCCGATCCGGACGTTCGCCGGCGCAAGGCCGCGGTCGAGGCGTTCGCGGTGCGCTGGATCGGGCTGGGCAAGCAAGTCCCGGCGCGGCGCGAGGCGATCCTCGAAGGGGTCGAGGATGTGCTGCTTTCGGCGTGCTGGCGCCAGGCCCCGGACGAGATCTCGACGGACCTACCGCTCGGCGTGCGCTTGCGGCTACAGGTGCATACCGCGGCGCGGTGGCACCGGCCGATGTGGGAGAACCAGGTCCGCGGCTACCCGATCGATCAGCTGGAGCGTCCCGCCGGCCGCAGCGCCGGCGGCGGGCTGGTCACGCTCGGCCAGCACGTGCTCGACCCGCAGGACCCGTACGCGGTGCTGGAGGGCGGCCTGGACGCGCAACGGCGGCTCCGTGCCCTGATGCCGCTGCTGAAGTCCGACCACCGGCTGGTTCTCCTGCAGTACGCGCACGGCGACGGGATCACCTGGCGGGAAGCGGCGCTGCGCGCCGGGCTGCCGGCCGAGGCGGGCGAGAGCGCGCGGAGGCGGACGAAGCGGCTCGGTCGTGAGCTCCGGGCTCGTCAGCTCGGGTAACACCGCGAGGAGCACGCACTTCACCAGTCAGGCCGATTGTCAGGCTGACCGGGCTTCGCGGCGGCATGTGCGGGGGGTGGTGCGATCCGCTTCGCCGCGGGCGCGCGGGCTGCCAGTGTCGAATCGGACCGACGACCGCCGCTGGGCGGTCCCAGATGGATAGGCGCCACCAGGGCCTGACCAGGGCGTTCGTCGGTCCCCGAGCTCTTACCGAGCTGAGAGACGAAGAAGCGCTGGCGAGGTGACATCCGAAGATGTACGTCCCATCAGGTCCTCCGTCCCGATACGACCAGGTCCTGCGGCTAACAGGTCCCGATGAGTTCGGCTACACGCTCCAGGTCAGTGAAGAAGTGAGCCTGCTCGTGTCCCTGACGGGGGTTGTCGAGGTTGTCGCGCGAACAATGGACAAAAAGCGTCGCGCCGGCGTTGCCAGGTTCGGCCGTCTACAGGAAGAGCGCGAGTACCTCGCCGGTGGTGATGAGGTCGGCCAGGACCGGCGCGGCCGCAGTAGACCGCGAAGGCGAAGGTGTCGTGGCCGTCGGCGACGGCCGCGCGGTCGAACTCGGTGTCACCGGTGAGGGGCGCGGCGCCAGCTTTGCAATTCCCATGATGAGATCCCATGATGGGACTACCTGAACGGCGTAGCTTCCGTGCCGACGCCGACCGGTTCTGCCCCCCCCGGGCTCGTAGCGGGGCGTACAGCACACTGGGATTCCGGTTCCGGGTAGTCTCCTGCGGTCACCACCAGTCCGGCGCGACGTAGCCGCTCGGCTGACCGGCCGTCGAGCGCTTAGCGGGCGGCGGAGTGGAGGTGATTGCTGTGGCTGAAGAGCTTGAGGGCTCGACAGGAAACCAGTCGGAGTTCCGCTCGCGTTACGCGTTCACCGTGACGTTGAGCGGCCCGGTCACCATCAAGGTGACCGGGCCGGCGGTGGCTCTGGTACTAGGTCTGGCTTTGCTGGTCCTGGTCTGGTACCTGAGCCGGTAGTTCCACGGCGGCGGGAAGTCGTAGGTCATGCCCTGATCTGCGGCTTCCCGCTTTTTTATTCTTCCGCATCACATACTGGTATACACCAGTATGCGAAGCGGCCGTTCAGAGAGTACATCCTCTGTCCGGGAAGGGCCCGGAGACATCTCTCCTGCGTGCACACCTTGGCGTAGCCGGAACCGTCTCGGCCGAGCTCAGGTGGCCATGCCGGACCCCGTAGCGATCCGGCACCTGGATGGCCCAGCCCGTTGTTTCGGTCGCGCCGGACGCTGAGCCGGAAGCCCACGCGCTCGCCGGCGAACTCAACGACCGCATGAGCGGCCTTTTGCAGCTGTTGGCACCCCAGCAGCGCGAAGTCGTGGTCTTGCGGATCGTGGTGGGGCTCTCCGCCGAAGAGACCGGCGCCGCACTCGGGATGTCCGCTGGCCAGGTCCGGGTGGCGCAGCACCGCGGCTTGACGCGCCTGCGCAAGCTGATGCTCGACGAGGGGTGGTGACGACGACATTCCCGGACGAACTGCCGGTCGCCCGCGTCTCGTCGATGCCGGAGGGCAAGAACGGGAACCCGGCAGCGGTCGCGGGTCAGCGGTGCCGGTAGCGCTCCCGCTGGCGCCAGGCGGTGTAGCCGTCGAGCTCGCCGGCCAGCAGCGTCCCGAATTCCTCGCGCAGGCGGGCCAGCGCGGCCGGCCCGCCGTGGCCGGACGCGGCCAGCAGCGTCGGGAGGGGGGAGGTGAGCAGCTGGCCTGCCCAGCCGCAGTAGACCGCGATGGTGTCGACGGCGAAAGTGTCGTGCCGGTCCAGCAGCACGTAGCCCAGCAGCTGCCGCAGCCACATCGTGACGTCGTCGGCGGTCGGCTCGACCGCCAGCTTGACCTCGATCAGGGTCCGGCCGAGCACCAGGTCGGCGACGGCGTAGCCGGAGGCAAGCTTCGGCGCGACGACCGCGGCCGCGCCGTGCTGGAGCAGCTGGTCGCGGCCGCGGGCGAGGTAGGCGTTCCAGCAGTACTCGAGCGCGGCCAGCAGCTGCGGCCGGGCCGGATCCTCGTCATGGTCGTCGAAGCCGGCGGCGAACAGGGCCCGGCGCCGTTCCACGTCCCAGCCGCGGGTGAGGGTGTGGTGGATGGGCTGGTTCATCGCGGCCAGGTCCAGGCAGGTGGTGAACACGCTGCGGCGCGCGTCGTCGAGGGCGGCCGGGTGCTCGGCGCGTTTCCAGTGCTGCAGCAGCGGGTCGGTGACGGCGCCGGCGGGCAGCGTGCTGAGGGGGTGGTGGCGATAGCCGGCCGCGGTCAGCAGCGCCGCGTACCGGTCGGCGGGCAGGTAGGACAGTTCCGGCTGCCGCGGCGGCGTGGTCGAGATCCAGGGCCAGTTCCAGGGCCCAGCCGATGGTGTCGCGCAGGCCCGGCACCGGCAGCTCGCCTTCGGGCGCGGCCAGCTGCTGGACCCAGTCAGCCGCGACGACGTCGGTGTGAGGCAGGTGATCGCGGATGAACCGCGAGAGCGGGGTGCCGGCGTGGCGGGCTTGCTCGTGGACGCCCATCACCCCTCGTAGGGCCGGTAGGGCATCGCGGGCGGTTCCCGCGGCGGGGCAACGAGGTTGTCGCCGGGCCGGAACGGGCCTTCGGCGGCGACGCGGTGCATGTGGCCGGTCAGGTCGTCCAGCTCGTAGGCCCGTTCGGCCGGCCCGACTTGGGAGCGGGAGCCGTCGGGGTGGTGCAGCGTGTGGACGGTGGCCGGGCCGCTGCCCACGAGCAGGGCCGTGACCTGCGGCAGGCCCAGCGGCATGGCGTCGCAGCGCTGCTGCCGGGCCAGGTGCACGACGGCGTCGACGACGCGTTCCCAGTCGGCGACCTGGGGCCACAGCTGCCCGCCGGCCAGCTCGAAGGTCAGCGTTGAGAGCGGCACCAGGGCGCCGGGCGTGCGGTCGGGGAACTCGGTCAGGCACCGGTACATCCGGCCGCCGTCGGGTTGCGGCACCGTCGGGTGCAGCAGCGTCGCGGCGTGCACGATCGTCGCGTTGATCTCCACCGGATGCTGCGGCGACCGGTACGGCTCGTGCAAGGCCAGCAGGTACACGTCCTCAACCGGCACGGTTTCCCCCTCCGTCGGCGGCATGCTCGCCGCGGTCGCTGCGGTGGCAGGCCCGCCGGCGCACCGTACCGGAGGCCACCGACGAAACCGGCGATGAACACCCGCCAGAGAATCGGGGTCAAGACGACGATCAACGCGGCCAAGCCGACGTCCACCCAGGCCCGCGGTCAAGGGCGTTCAACGGGCTCCCTTGAACTCTACGTAGGGGCTATGTAGAGTTCTTTCATGGGTAGTCAAGCTCGCAGGCCACGAATGACACATGCCACTCAAGTCGTGCTGCAGGTCTTGCTCGCCGACCCTGCTGAGGAGTACTACGGCCTGGAGCTGAGCGCGGCGACACAGCTGCCGAGCGGCACGCTGCACCCCATCCTCGCTCGGCTGGAGTCGCTAGGGTGGCTGGAAAGTCACTGGGAGAACGCGGACCCGCGAGCTGAGGGGCGCCCGCGCCGCCGCTACTACAAGCTCAGCCCCGACGGGATCGTGCAGGCTGGCGCCGCCCTCGCCCGCGCCCGAGCCGAAGCGGCAAAGCTGGGCACGCTGCACCCCGGACTCGCCGGAGGTGTCAGATGATTGGCACTAGCGCGGCGCTTTCGGCCGAACAAGACCTCCCTCGCGCCGTTCAGCGAATCCGGCGGCTCACCCGGACCCTGCGCGAAGACCTGGTCCTCGCTGGCGTCCACGATCACCGGCGCAAGTATTACTTGGGCTTGTCTCGGGCCTTGACACGTAATCTCAGCAGCCAACTCACGGTAGCTATCAGGCACGCACGCCTCGAAGGCGAACTGGAGATCGTCGGTGAACTGCTTGCGGTGCAGAGCCGCATCTCCCAACTCCGTGCCGATGTCGATGTCGCGGTCGATCTCACCGGTCACCTCACCACCGTCGGCTTGACGCGCGCAGACTTCGACAAGGCCGCGATGATCGTCGCCGACCTGGATCTCGGCCCCGGCCTTTCGATCAAAACCGAGATTGCACGCGGTGTTGCACTGGACCGTGAACGCGTGATGACTCAGATGGCCCTCGCGGTCAACGCGGCGGTTTCGCGTGCCCGCACACACGCCGACGCCATGGAACACGGGTTGAACTGGTCACTGCCGACGACCGGAGCGCGGCGCCGCTCCCCGCTGTTCGTGGTGCCGACGGTGGTCGCGACGACCGCCGTACCCTCTGCTTCTCGAGCACCGATGAGTCAGCGACTGCTCGATCTTGCCGTGCGTGCGCTTCCCGTCGAGCACCGGGTCCGGTACTTGGAGGAGTTCCGGGGCGAGCTTGCCGACCTCGGCAAGCGGCGGCTGCGCTACGCGATCGGAGTCGTGATCGGCGCGCTGCCGCTGCGGCACAGTCTGCGCCAAACATGGGACGACTGATGATCACCGATCCTGCGACGGTCGCGCGTCTCGCCCACCGGGCACGGTGGGGGCGGCCGAGCCTGCTTTGCGAGGTGCCGGCGGCAGCGCAGAGGCGGGTTCCGGGTGCCTGCCCGGAACCCGCCTCTTTACGCTTGGTGGAGTCCGAGGCGAAGCGGACGTACCACCTGATCCCCCGTGCGCTCGGCGCATCCCACTGCGGTGTCGGCCCGGGGACAACGGTGTCGATCTTGTCGGCACGCGCTGTTAGTGACCACTGTAGGACGATCTTCCTTAGCCGCCGCCGTCCGGTTGGACATCGGCGTCGCAAATATGCCCTCACCTGCGGATACAGTCAGAATTGGACAGCGGATCGCGTGCAGTGCCAGGGCCGCTGGACACCGAACTGGGCGCGCCGCTGGACAGTCGCGGCACCGGCCAGACCCCATTGGACACTCCGCCGCTCCTGCAGAGCCCGCGAGCACCGTGGCCACTTGGACACCAACCGTGGTTGTGGGGGTGTCCTACTGTCTGTCTCTTTGAGACACTGAGCATGCTTGCCCTGCGGTCCGTGCCGCAGGGGCCTGTGGTTCGAGTAGGCGAACGAGATCCACAGGTTCGAGCCGTTCTTGCCCCACAAGACGCTCGGCGCATCCCACTGACGGACCCGGACGGGCCGCGGGTTACCCGCGCCCACCGGGTTCCGTCGACCGGTCACAACTCTGTGGCCGGAAGACGAAGGGAGAACTCGGTGGCGAAAACCCCGAGAGGGCCCGACAAGGCCCCCCTCGCGCCCTCCGCTCCACCGGCGGACGCGACCCCTATGCCCGCCTCCACCGTGGTGAACGGCGCGGAGACGGAGATCGCGACCCCCCAGCCCGAAGAAGGCGCCGCCTCACGGTCGAGCCTGGGCTGGCCGCACGCCGTGCTGCTGGCGGTGCTGGTGCTGTTCAGTTTCGCGTTCGTGATTCTGCTGATCAAGCTCGTCGGCGTGGATCCGGAGCTGGCGGTCGGCATCGCGTTGGTGCTGGTGATCGGCATCGCGCTGATGGTGCTTCCTGCCCACGACGGTGGCGGTGGCCGACTGATGCGCCGGTTCGGCCGCGCCGTCCTGGCGTTCTTCGCGCCGCACGGAGGTGCACGATGAGCGCCCCGCAGTGGTCGCCGGAGCCCGGCTTCTCGTCGGAGGCGTCGTTCGGGCTGGAGCTCAACGCCGAGACGGAGGCCGAGTTCATGCAGTTGATGCGGGACATGCTCACCGCGTCCAACCGCACGGCGGGCAAGGTCGCCGCCTACGCGAAGCTGCCCCGCAGCACGGCGTACCACTTCGTCTCGCCGAAGAACACCCGGCTGCCGAAGGATCGCGAGCAGGTCAAGGCGTTCGCGCAGGCCTGCCGGCTCAACCCGATCCAGGTCAACCGGGTGCTGTGGCTGTGGGACCGGCTCAACGCCGCCGCAGAGAACTCCGCCGACCTCGACGTCATCGACGCCGAGCTGGTCGACTCCGTCAACGTCCCCCGGGCGTTGACCCTGCAGGACACGACGCCCGGCGGGGTGGTGGTCCACGGCAACCTCACGGTCCACCACCACCAGTCGACCGACGAGCACGCCGAGCTCGGGCAGGATAAGGACCGGACGTACCCGAGCAGGTCGCTGCTGCTGGCGGTCCTGGACGACAAGGTGCGCGTCCGGCACCTCATCGTGCTGCTCACGCTCATCGCAATGCTGTCCATGGGCCTCATCGTGGTCCTGTTCCCCGACCGCGCCATGTACGCGCTGCCCGCCATCGCCATCATCGGCGGGACCAGCGTGATGCTGCTCCGCTTCACCTATAAGAAGCGCGGTCGTTAGCGTCGACGGTCTCGCGGCCCCCTTCGGCGAACCGCCGGAGGGGGTCCCTTTTTGCCTGCCAGCAGAACTTCCACCCGGGCTCGGCCGTCTACGGGAAGAGCGCGAGTTCCTCTCCGGCGGTGATGAGGTCGGCCAGCACCGGCGCGGCGGAGTTCTCCAGGGTGTCGGCCGCGGCGAGGTAGCCCTCGGTGACCGCGACGGAGGAGTGTCCGAGGTCGGCGGCGATCTGGCGGATGTGGACGCCGTGGGCTTCGGCGACCCGGGCGTAGAAGTGCCGCCCGGAGTGCGGGTGGATCGTCTCAGCGATCGGCCGCAGGGCCGCGGCGTGGGCCCGCATGGTCGAGGACCCGCTGGCCGCGGCGACGCGCAGCAGGCTCGCGCACAGCGACTTGAGGATCCGGGCGATCTGCTCGGTCCCGAGCCGGGCTCCGCTGGTCGTGGCCAGCAGCGGGGTGGCGGCGGGTTTCCCGCCGACCTGCCCGCCGACGGTGACCTCGGTGCCGGTCTCGTGGACGTCGCGCGCGGCGAAGTAGGCGTCGAGGGAGGCGAAGGCGACGGCGGTGACCCGGACCCACCGGTTCTTCGCGCCCTTGCCGTGGACGTGAAGGGCGGGGCGCCCGTCGGGCCCGGCGCGGCGCAGGTCGCCGCGGTCGGCGGAGCAGAGTTCGTCGGCGCGGATGCCGGTGGTGGTGAGCAGGTCGACCATCGCGGCGTGCCGGAGCGCGACGAGCTCGCGGGTGTCGCGCGGGCCGCGGCCGCGGTAGGTCCGCGCGGCGACGCGCAGCGCCCGGACCTGCGCCAACGTGAAGGCGACGGTGGGGGAGTTCACCGGCGGGCGGAGCACGCCGAGGCGGGCGCGTTCGGTGCGGGGCAGCGCGGCGGGCACCTCGAACGTCGTCTTCTCGCGCAGCCGCATCTCCCGGTAGAACGCGGAGACGTAGCCGAGGCGGGTCTTGCGGGTCCCGGCCGGGACGCCGGCGGCGGCCTGGGCGCCGAGCCATTCCCGCAGCCGGTCGCGGCTCATCTCGGTGAGCGGGTTGATCCCGGCCTGCTGGCACCAGGGGAAGAAGGTCAGCGGGTTCGGCGCGGCCGCGGCGCCCGGGCGCGGGGTGCCGCGCCAGCGCTGGTCGGCGCGGGGGATGCCGAGGGCGTTGGCGGCGGTGGTGCGGGAGGACTCGCTGGTGTAGCCGGTGAGCAGCCAGGTCGCGGTGTCGTCGACCAGCGGCCGCGCCCACGCCGGCGCCGCCAGCTCCTGCTCGTCCACCTGGTCGCCGTCCGGCGCGGCGAGTTCGGCGCCCGGGGCGGTGCCGGTGAGCACGGTGCCCGCGGCCGCGAACCCGTCCACTGCGTCCTCGTCCTGGACGCCGCCGGTGGCCGGCGGGCCGTCGGCGGGCCGGGCCGGGGCGAGCAGTTGCTCGGCGGGGTCGGGGTGCCGGGCGGCCCAGGCACGCAGGTCGGTGTCGTGGGCGCGGATCTGCACGGCCATCGCGGCCAGCGACATCGCTACGGGATCCGGATGCTCGAGGGTGAGGGCGTCGGCGACGGCGCCCTGGAGCAGGTCGGCGGCCTGGCGCAGCAGTGCGGAGTTCTCGGCGAGCCGGTGCCGGGAGATCTCGCGGGCGCCGTGTTCGGTGAGGGCGTCGGCGCGGGGGATCAGCTGCGCGGCCCCGGCGGCCAGCTGCTGGAGGCGGGTGGTGAGCGCGTCGGCTTCGGCGCGCCGCTCGGCCAGGAACCCGGGTTCGGCGCCGCGGCCGCCGGACCCGGGCGGGAGGACCGCCGCGCGCAGCAGCCGCTGCAGCTGCCGGGCGATTTCGACGACGACGTCGGCGGCCCGCAACCGGGGCGAGCCGGCCGGTTCGGTGGCCAGGGTGGGGTCGGTGCCCAGCGCGGCCGCCAGTTCCCGGCATGCCGCGGCGGCCTCGGCCAGCCGCGCCCGCGCCCACACCAGGACCTCGCGATCGCCGGTGAACCGCGCGTCCGCAGCGGCGTCCTCGCACGCGGTCGCTGCCGCATGCAGCTGCTGCACGATCTCCGGTTCGGGCCCGGTCACCGCGGTGGTCGCGCGCTCTGGGCTCATCGCGTGGTCACGGTCCGGCGGTGGGCGGGCAGGCCGGCGCCGAGGTTGCCCATGACCGCGGCCATCGCGGTTTCCAGCTCCTCCAGCGCGGCTTTCGCCGCCAGGCGCCGGGTCGTGAGCTGCTCGGGGGTGCGGGCGTGTCCTGCACCGCGGTGTCCATGGCGTAGACCGCGTCGACGGCGCGGTCGATCTGCGGGCGCAGCTGCGGGGCCAGCACCGCGAACTGCGCGCGGGGGCGGGTGATGGCGTCCCGGGTGGCCAGCGACGCCGCGTAGGTGGTGGCGATCTCGTCCTTCTTGCCGCGGATCCGCGCGGACTCCAGGTCCCACATCGCCGCGTAGTGCGAGGACAGGGCGGCCATCAGGTCGCCGAAGATGCCGACGATCGAGACCTGCCAGTCGTGCACCCGCCCGGCGGTGTCAGCCCGGTGCTTGAACACGCTGCTGAGCACGGTCCCGGTGACGGTGCCGGTCAGGGCGGCCACGACGGTGATCACGGTCTGCCACATGTGACTTCTCCTGGTTGGGTCTTGAGACCGAGCTCGGGAGGCGGGGCGCGGACGGAGTGTGCCTACCGGGGGCCGCGGAACCTCGTCAGTCCGCACGGTGGCGCCCCGGATGGAGCTCGCCGGGTCACCATTCGCGTGAATGCCGCATCGTTCCCGGCCGTTGGGTGGCCTCGAGGATCTTCTGCAGGTCGGATACGTCGAAGTGGTAGATGCTGAAGGCGCCGGCGCCTTCGCGGGCTTTGCGTTCGGTCACAACGGCTTCGTAGCCCAGCAGCATGCGCTGGTACCGCGTCAGGACCGGCATGTGGGAGTTGCCGCCCTCGTGTTCGTCGTCGAAGTGGTACGCCAGCCCGGACCACCGGCCACTCGCGACCAGGTGCTCGGCCAGGCCGGCCAGGCGCACTTCCTGCGCGTCGTTGTGGTCGAACCCCGCGAATCGCAGCGTGTGCTCGGCGCCCTCGCCCAGCTCGGCGAGACCGGTGTCGTCGAGCCGGCCCAGCGCGGCTTCGACCACGGTGAACATGTCCAGGATCTCCATGGTCAGCGCGCCCTCCGCCGGGGTGAGCTCCTCGTGGATGCCGATGAACTCGCGGTGGTACTCGGTCGTGAAGCCCTGCTGAAGAACCTTGATGTGCTGTTCGTGCTGCTCGGCCTCGCCTAAGGCGTCGGCGGTCTCGGCGAGTCGCTTGAGGATCTCGTGTTGCAGCACCAGCATCTGCCGGTCGAGCATGCTCAAGCTCTTCGGCGCGCTTGTCGATGCCGCGACCGCGGTCCGGCCGAGCAGACCGTCGATCGCGCCGCGCAGCAACGCGCTCACGGTCGTGCCCCGGCCCCGCGCAAGAAGCTCAAGCTCGTCACGCGTGTCGTCTTCCATGCGCAAGGTCAGTGTTGCCATCATGCACTCCGTAACTCTGCTGGCGCTGTGTAATACAGCATTACAACATCGATTAACGTATCACGTCGTGTGGGACGCGTTGCGGAGCGGCAGGCTCATGTCTCGGTAACTAGTCATGATTTCACAGGTAATCAGGACTAGTTGAGTTTTGTCGCATACCCTGCATGGCGGTGAGCATCCGCCAAACGGGTTACTTTCAGACTGAGCGCATAAAGTTATAACTTGTAATCATGTAGTCCGGTTGAGACAGTACCTAGCAACGGTTGCGACGCTGGTGCTTCGAGGCAGGACTCCCGGCTCTGCCTCCCTGATTTGGAAAGACGGTGGGCGAAGATGGCAGTCCGGTTGAAGCTAGGGAGCTACCGACCTGTCGAGCCCGACTCACTGGGTCGGACGTCGGTCGGGTACTTCCCGCGAATGAGCGAGCAGGAGGCATGGGAGGCCGGCCGGGCGTTCTGGAAGATGAACCCCGAGAAGGTCACCCGGCAGCGGTTCGCGCTGATCGTCGCGGAGGGCGTGGTCCGCGCGGTCGTCGAGATCACCGGGCACACCCGCCACGACGACCGCCTGGCCCTCGACGGCACGGTCCTCGAGCCCGGGCACCCGCTATATGACTACGTCGGCAAGCCGGACCCGGTCGAGACCGGCTCGCAGAACCCCGTCGGCTACACCGAACTTCCCGAAGAGGCCCAGTTCCTCTACCGCCCGTGCGGCTGCGGCTGCGGCGAGACCACCGACCGCGACTTCCTGCCCGGCCACGACGTGCGCGCGATGCAGGACCGCGTCCGCACCTACTTCGGCGCGTCGCCGCTGAGGTTCATCGAATGGGTCGACAGCAAGATCACCGAGGACGCCCACGCCGGCGGGAACAGCCGTTGGCCCGGCCTGCTGACGCCCGAACTGTTCCATGACAGCGGAACCCTGAATCCTGGTGCTCGACTCAAGGTCATCACCCGGACTCCCGCCGCACCGACGGATGCCACCACGATCGCATCCGCCGGAACGGGCTCGTCGCCAGCCGGTCTCGCCGAGTAGGAGTAGTGGGCCCGACTGCGGGTCACCCGTCGGAGGCGAACCACGCTTTTCGCGGGGAGGCTGGCGAGTGTGAGGACGTCCTGCGTGAGGTGGTGCGGCTATTCCCCCAGCAAGCACCTCCCAGCGGGTTCGGCGAAGACAGCGTCCTGAAGCAACGCGGCGCTCAAGGCGGTGTACGGAGGCTGGGCCCTCTATGACCTCGGCCAGTTCCAGCATGCCGAGAGCGCGCTGGTGACCGCGTTGGCGGAGATCCCAGAAGACAACCTGCGGTTGCGTTATCGAGTGCGCTCGGTTGGCTCTGGTACGCGTCAAGGGAGGTGCGGCCGAATACGCCTCCGAGCAGGCTGCGGTTCTGGCCGAGGACGCTCGACACCTCGAGTCGGCGCCGGGTGTGCGCGACCTGCGTGACCTGCGCCGCGCGATGGCGCGTTGGCACAATCCCGGCGCGCAGCAGGCCCGAGGAGTGCTGACGAAGGCGCTTCGGGAGTATTCCGCCGAGAAGGACGGGCTCGGTGAGCTTGGTGGAGACCGCCGGTGACGCCCAAGCTGCCCCCGGCCACGCCGGTGCCGTGGAGCAACGTCGTCGACGGCTGCGCGCACGACGACAAGATCCGCCGGGACGTGCTGATCGCGCTCTGCTTGGTGCTGTTCGCCGTCGTCGCGATCGTCTTCGCGGTCACCGGCGCGCTGGGCCGCTGGTCCGGGACGCCGCCGGCAACGCGGTCGTCCGCATCGTGGCCGGGAGTGTGCTTGGCGGAGGCGGCCTCGCCTACGGCGGCCTTCGGTTGCACCGTCGTCGAGCTCGGCGCATCGAGCGCACCACCGACGCACAGGAGGACGATCCGCATACCTCCTAACCGCCTGAGCCTTGGGTGCGCGCCCAATGACAGCTCGTGCATCAGGTCGCCGGCGAGATCATGGCGTTGCGTGAGCCCGGACCAGCGGCCAGCTGGTGGTCTTCGTCCCAGCAGACCGCGCGGTGCAGCGCTTCGATGAGCAGCTCGTCGTCGGCTGCGTCCGGCTGGTCGCCGGCCGGGACCCAAACGTCGCCGACCTGCCGGCCGTAGGCGTAGAAGGTGAGGTCGATGCCAGGGCAAGTGAGGAGCTCACCAGTTGCCGGGTCGCCGAGGACCTCGCGATGCTGCGCGCGCACCACGACGCGCCGGTGTCCTGCCACGTGCCACCTCCTCGTATGGGGTGGGAGTCGCTCGCCCGCCAGGCGCTGTAACACCGGTCTCGGGCAGCACCTACTCCCGAAGAGACTGAGCCTGGTACAGACGACGCAGCCGGGCGAGCGCGCGGTGCTGCGCCACGCGCACCGCTCCCGGCGTAGACCCGACCGCGTCGGCTGTCTCCGAAGCCGACAGCCCGATCAGCACTCGCAGGATGACGATCTCGCGCTGTCGGTTCGGCAGCGCCTCCAGCAGGAACCGCAACCGGCCGTCGAGCTCCTGCAAGGGAAATTCCGCAGCGGCGGCATCGCCCGGCGTGTGAAGAGCGACCAGATCTGGGGGAGGAGGCGGTCGTCGCCAAACACGGTTGCGCTCGAAATCCTCCACCAAGTGTAGGGCGATGTTGTAGACGAAGGCGATGAACGGACGCCCCTGGTCGCGGTAGGAAGGCAATGCTTGTAGCACCCGGAGCACGGCCTCCTGAGCGACGTCGGTGACCGAGTGTGTGGGCAGGTCGGCGCCGAGCCTCGCACGGCAGTACCGCTGCACGAAGACCCGCAGGATCGGCAGGACCTCGGCGATGGCGGCGCGGTCCCCGGCAGCGGCGCGGGCGATCATCGGCTCGATCCCGGAGAATCCGGACGAGGACATTCGCAGCCATACTTCTACCGGCGCCAGGGATGCCTCGGCGACCGCGACGACTTGGCTGGAGGTTTCGGGAGACACTCGCTTGCGCAGCCGCCGGGCAGCCGGGGTGCCCAGGGAAGAGGCGTCGATCAGTGCGGCCATCCGCAGCGAGGCCGCGTGGTCGGCAGGTTCAGTCATCGTCGCGTCCCTCCTCCTTGCGCGCTCTCTTCAGGTGGCGTTGCCAGATCCCGCGCACGGTGTCCTTGCTCGACTCGGGGAACCCGCTTGCGCTGAGCGCCTCGGCGATCTCGTCCTGGGTGTAGCCGTCGGCGACGAGCTTCACGACGATCCGCGTCTTGCGGTCTGGCAACCCGGCCAGCGCCCGACGGGCCTGATCTGCCTGTGTCACCGTCGCGGCTGGGTCAGCCGGCGACCCGCTGATGACGCCGACTACCCGCCTGGCGGGACCGTGCAGCGCGGCGGTGTGCTGGGCATGCCACTGCTTGTAGAGGTTGGGGAACTCGTAGATGCAGGTGCCGATGAAGTAGGTGCTCAAGCTCGCCCCGCCCGAGGCGGACCAGCCTTCATCGAGCAGCGCCCGCTGCTTGAATGTGGCGAGGGCTTTGGCGACCACGAGGGCGGACAGGTCGGCGTGGTCCTCGGCGCTCCAATCGTGCGGAGGCGCAGGCAGCCCGAACTTCTTCCCGCGCCGGGCACCGAACACCCGGGCGCACTCGGCGAAGATCCGATGGGTACGCATCCAGACCACCATCACCGCGATCCCGTACTTGGCCAGCTCGTTGGCGAACAGGTCCCACCCGCCGCCTTCGAAGTCCGCCTGCGCGAGCTCGTTGCGCAGGTCCAGATCTCGTCGGCGTCGCTCGGCGGAGTCCGCCTCCCGCCGCTCGGCCTCATCGCGCGCTTCGGCGCGCAACCCGGGGTCCTCGGGCCCGGGTTGCGGTGGCGACGGCGGCACGGCAGACATATGCGTTGTAGTCGCGGTTACCGCTGTCGCGTTGCACCCGAGGTACTTGCGATTGGCGGCCTCGTGTGCCCGGATGCGAACCGCACCCTTCCCGGATCGGTGACGAGCAACGACTCCCGCTTCTATATGAGGCTGCCGCGGGAAGCGCACGCGCCGCGCAAAAGCTTCTCGACCGGGTTTCCGCGGCACAGGCGCGTGAAGGATCCGGCCAGGTCAGACGTGATGTTCGGCCCGGCTAGACGAGTAATGCGTAACTCGGTCAGTGGTCGTAGGCGGTTAGTGATCGGGTGACGGGTTGGCCGGTGGCGCGGTTGTGCCAGATGGCGGCG